>CAYMTD010000096.1:7371-7666 GCA_964393245.1 uncultured Syntrophaceae bacterium | reverse complement strand
TTGATGGAAATCGCCGAAAAGGCGGAAGGAATTGAAATGAAAGCCCGCGAAAATCATCTGGATGGGGTGTCGGTAATGGTTGGGGGGCTTCGGGAGGAGATGGATCGGATCGCTAAAAGCCTGGCAAAGCAAGAGGTCAAAACCGATTTACCTCGTGAGAGATAATGCCTCGGCGCTCACCCTGTCCGGCGGCTGCAGAGGGTTTAGATTGCAAAATAATTCCGGGGTCCACACCGGAGGTCGGGGTTTAATGCCCGGCTGGAATTTCTAACGGGGTTTGCGGAGGATCAAGAGG
>CAYMTD010000096.1:0-7361 GCA_964393245.1 uncultured Syntrophaceae bacterium | reverse complement strand
AGGAGATGGATCGGATCGCTAAAAGCCTGGCAAAGCAAGAGGTCAAGAGGTGATCAAAATGAATAAGAAGATATTGGTTGTGGATAACCATCCGGTGATGTTGAAGATGATGAAGGGTTTTCTTGAAAAAGAAGGCCATCAGGTTGAAACAGCCGTTGATGGCCTTTCAGCTCTGGGGCTTTTGAGAACCTTCACCCCCGATGTCATTTTCGCAGACCTAATTATGCCGAGGATCGATGGGAAGAAGCTCTGCAAAATAATCAGGAAGATGCCCCATCTCCGGGAAGTCTACATCGTCATCATCTCTGCCATCGCAGCGGAAGACGCAGAGAACTTCTCTGAATATGGAGCCAATGCCTGCATTGCAAAAGGACCCTTTGATAAGATGTCAGAACATATCCTCGAAGCCCTTCGCCGAATAGAGCAAAAGGCTATTTCCACGGATCAGGTCATGGGCCTCGATATGGTCTATCCCCGTCAAATCACGAAAGAGCTCCTTTCCATAAAAAGGCAATTTGATGTCACCTTAATGAGCATGGTCGAAGGATTCCTGGAAACGACCCCGGAAGGAGATATGGTTTATGCCAATCCATCGGCGATCTCTATCATCGGGCAACCGGAAGAAAGGCTTCTGGGCTCAAATTTTTTGGACCTCTTTCGGGAAGAGGAACGAAAGAGAGTGGAGGTTCTCTTTCAGTCCATTGGAGATCTTCCGAGATCGACCCCTGAAGATTCTCCGGTCAAGCTCAATGGGAAGGAGGTTTCCCTTCAGGTTTTACCCATTGCAGAGGGAGATTATAGGGCCTTGATCCTCATTCTCAACGATGTGACTGAACGCAAAAGGATGCAAGCACAACTTCTTCAGGCACAGAAGATGGAGGCCATTGGGACTCTGGCAGGAGGCATCGCCCACGACTTTAATAATCTCCTCATGGTCATTCAGGGGAATGCCTCCCTCATGTTGATGGATATGGATCCTTCGAATCCTCATTATGAGAGGGTGAAAAAGATTGAAAACCAGGTTCGAAGCGGAAGCCAATTGACGAGCCAGCTTCTTGCTTACGCCAGGAAAGGGAAATATGAAGTCCGGCCCATTGATTTGAATAAGCTGATCATCACGACCTCTGAGACTTTCGGAAGAACGAGGAAGGAGATCACCATCGAGAAAGACCTTGCCCCCGACCTTTCTCCTATCGAAACTGACCCGGGCCAGATGGAACAGGTGTTGATGAACCTTTTTGTGAATGCCTCCGATGCCATGTTAGGAGGCGGAGACCTCTTCTTAAAGACGGCCAATGTGACCGACAGGGAGATTCATGGGAAGCTCTTCAAGCCCAAGCCTGGAAAATATGTTCAGTTAGTGGTCACCGATACAGGGATGGGCATGGACCCGCAAACGATGGAGCGGATTTTCGACCCCTTCTTCACGACCAAAGAGCTCGGAAGGGGGACTGGACTCGGTCTGGCTTCCGTCTATGGGATCGTCAAAGGGCATAATGGTTATATCACCGTCCAGTCCGAGAAGGGAAAAGGGACCACCTTCCTGCTCTACTTTCCTGCCTCGGAAAAGAAGGTCCAGGAGGCTGTCAGAGAGGTTGAGGAGATCGTCAGGGGGAAGGAGACCATCCTCTTGGTTGACGATGAGGCGTTCGTCCTCGAGGTGGGCGAAAAGATTCTGAAGGCGCTTGGCTACAGGGTTTTATTAGCTGAAACGGGTGAGCGGGCCATTGAGATCTACAGGGAAAACAGAGAAAAGATTGCGATGGTCATCCTCGATATGGTCTTGCCCCGCATGGGAGGAGGGGAGATCTTCGATCGGCTGAAGGAGATCAACCCCAGCGTGAAGGTTCTTCTCTCCAGTGGCTATAGCCTCGATGAAGAGATGAAGAGGCTTTTGGAGCGAGGAGGTAGTGGGTTTATTCAGAAGCCATTCGATGCGGGACAATTATCCCAAATCATCAGGGCGATTCTCGATAAGGGTGCGGCATGAGATCTTACATCGATCCTATCACCGATCCCAGGCCGGCAGAGAGGAGACTGTGGGAAGAGAGGCGGCGATTTCAGACTCTCTTAGAGTGCGCCCCCTTTGGAATGATGGTGATCGACCAGGACGGAACATTCAACTACATCAATCCGAAATTTAGAGAGATGTTCGGTTACGATTTAAAGGATGTTCCGGATGGAAAGACATGGTTTAGAAGGGCCTATCCTGACCCCAACTATCGACAAGATGTCATCTCGAAGTGGAAGAAGGATTTAGAGAGTCTCGGGATAGGAGAGACAAGAGAGAGAACTCTTCGAGTGAAATGTAAAGACGGGAAGGAGAAGATCATCCATTTCATAATCGTGCAATTAGAGACGGGTGAGAATTTGGTGACCTGTGAAGATGTCAACGAACACAAGTTGGCGGAACTCAAATTAGAGGAGAGTGAAGAAAAATACCGCCTGGTGGTGGAGAATTCGAACGAGGTGATCTTAGTCGTTCAGAATGGATGGATGAAATTCTTGAATCAGAGGACAGTTGAGACTTTGGGTTACTCCTATGAGGAATTGATTTCAAGACCGATTGGTGATCTCATCTATCCCGAAGATCGACATGAGGTATTAGGTTATCACCAGAAAAAGCTCAAGGGTGAAAGGGTGCCTCCCTCCCATGTTCTCCGGATGGTGGACCGAGAAGGAAGGATAAGATGGTTCGAGATGAATACGGTTGCAATTACCTGGGAGGGGAGACCTGCCACATTGAACTTTCTGAGTGACATCACTGAGAAGAAACAAGCCGAAAAACAGATGGGAGAACTGCAGAGCCAATTTCTCCAGTCTCAGAAGATGGAAGCCATTGGACGGTTAGCAGGTGGGGTCGCTCATGACTTTAACAATATTCTGACTGTGATCAAAGGCTACTGCCAACTCTCCCTCCTCGATCTTGGGAAAGATGATCCCGTAAGAGGAAACGTTGAGGCGATCCTAAAATCGACCGAACGGGCTTCAGATCTGACACGTCAGCTTCTGGCCTTCAGCCGGCGTCAAATCATGGATATGAAAGTTTTCGATCTCAATATACTCCTTCAGGATCTGAATAAAATGTTGCGCCGGGTTATTGGGGAAGATATTGAATTGGTCACTGTATTGGGAGACCCCCTGGGAAACGTCAGAGCTGATCCAGGGCAGATCGAACAGGTGATGCTCAATTTGGCGGTGAATGCCAGAGATGCAATGCCTTCTGGAGGAAAACTCTACATTGAAACAGCTAACATAGAATTAGGTGAAACCCATGCCCGGAGCCATGTGGACATTGTTCCCGGTCATTATGTGATGCTATCAGTGAGCGATACAGGGGTGGGGATGCCACCGGAGGTGAAAGAACGAATCTTCGAGCCTTTTTTTACTACGAAAGAGAAAGGAAAGGGGACAGGGTTGGGTCTATCAACGGTCTACGGGATTGTGAAGCAGAGTGGCGGTGATATATTGGTCCACAGTGAATTAGGAAAGGGAACCACCTTCAAGATCTATCTCCCCCAAGTCGAGGAGCCTCTGGACCAGATGAGGGAAACCGCAGTAGAGGAGGAGCTTCCCAGTGGGAATGAGACGATATTAGTGGTGGAGGACGAAGAGGAGGTACGGAAGTTATCGGTAAAGGTTCTTGGGAGGCAGGGGTATGATGCCTTGGAGGCATCCAACGGAGGTGAGGCCCTGTTGATCTGTGAGCAGTGGAGGGAGCCTATTCACCTGATTTTGATCGATGTGGTGATGCCACAGATGAGCGGTCCTCAATTAATCGATAGGCTCCAGAAGGTGAGGCAAGGGTTTAAGGTGCTCTATATGTCGGGTTATTCAGACGATGCGATTGCCCATCATGGAATTTTGAAGGGAGGAGTCAGCTATATTCAAAAACCCTTCTCAGCGGATCAACTGGCGAGGAAAGTCCGAGAAGTGTTGGATCAATTTAAATGAGGGACACCCCCCTTTTTTCTTGAAAAACGAGAGGGAAATAAGGTGGAAAATAGGGAGATGTCCCAGATCTAATCTCCTCGCCCTTCACCTGTCTATGACAGGAAAAGGATTACTAAAGGGGGTTGCCTGCCTGCAGTAGGCAGGAGGGGATTTAAAGGGAGCGTCGGGGCGGAACATCTCATTCTCTAAACCGGGTAGGATTTTAAGTCTGAATCCAAAGAGTTCTGAGAAGATAAAAACCTTCGACAATGGAATGCTTCTTCTGGTTTTGTTGAAGGCGTGAAGGACTCCTGTGCTTGCAGATATAGGGGGCCTTCACTTAAATATACCAGACAGGAATAAATCCAATCTTTGTCCCTTGAATTTCAATTTTACCCCAGAAACCTTTTGTAAGAATAAGAGCTCTTTGTGGCTCGTATTGACTGATAAAGCTCCTGAAACCACGAGAAATCTCAGGCGTTCTGGGTTTTGAATATTTGACCTCGACAGGGAGAACTTCCTCTCCCTTTTTCAAAATGAAATCAACCTCTGCTCTTCCAGTGGTTCGCCAGTACCTGATCTCGTCGTCACCTTTTTGATATAATTCAGAAAGCGCTACATTCTCAACTAATTTCCCTCCATCGGGCCTGAGTCCTGTCTCATTAAAATTTCTAACAATATAATTCCTGAGTCCTGAATCTATAAAATAGACCTTTGGATTCTTTTTGAGCTCTGTGGATAGGTTTCCCGAATAAGGCTTCAATATTCTTATAACATATGTCTCTTCCAGTATGGAAAGATAATGTTTAATCTGCCTGAAGTAACTGTTCCCATCAGAGGCCAGACTGCCGTAGTGGGTCAACCCGCCCATGCTATTCGCCAGAAGGGTGACAATTGTCCTGAAGGTTGAGACATCACCTAATCGAAGCAGCTCCACGATATCTCTCGTTATATACGTGTCGTAGATATTCTTAAGAACGACCTGTTTGGTTTCGAGATCATCCGTTTTAATGACTTCGGGGTAACCGCCAAATCCTACATACTCCTCAAAATACCTGAGAAAATCCTTTTCGAATATCTCTTCTTTGACTTCGAAATCCTTTCCCTCGATGATGAACTTTCTGAGAATTTCTGTGTTTTCCCGGTAAATATTGTATAGGTTTGACTCCTTTGTTTCCAAAAATTCCTCCAGGCAAAATGGAAATAGGTAGAATGAGAATACCCTTCCGACAAGATATCTTGAAGTGCCCCCGGTCAGTTCAAGGGATGACGATCCGGTGATGATAAATTTTATATTCTCAAAAAGATCGTATAGGAGTTTAAGCTTCTGTCCCCCCTCATGAAGATAATGAAACTCATCGATTAAAAAGTAATACCTGCGGTCTTTTTTCCCCCCGATATAACTCTTTATAAAAGCCCTTGGGTCTCGTGAAAACGCCTCTAAGATATCGATATCTTCGAGGGTAAGGTATAGGACCTGCTCTTTTTCCACTTTTTTTTCAAATACGAGGTGGTCCTTTAGCATCTGTAGAAGTGTCGTTTTGCCTGACTGTCGGGGACCTTTAATTGCTAAAATTTCCCGCCTATCAAGCCACTTTTTAAGTTGATCGGATAGCTTTCTGTGGAGATATTCCTTGGTCATGATCCCTATCAAATCTGATTAATTCTCATTTAAAATTAGATTAAAATTGACAATCTGTCAAGTTTTATTTTTTACCCTCTCCTTTTTGCCTCGAATTCCCCATTCAAACTTTATCAAAGCATTTCTGCCTTGGTGTCGATAAGTTTATTAAAATGGTTCTTTAAATATCAACCCTTTCCTTTTGACGAGAGGGTTGACTTGCCTTCCTAATGAATTTTCTGACAGGACTGAGGAAGAGTAGGGAGCCATATCAAAGCAGAGGGGGATAAATCGGTGGCTTCCCAGGAGCAGGCACAGGGGATCGAGCAGATCAACAAGGCGGTCTCTGAAATGGACAAGGTGGTCCAGAAGAATGTGGCTTCTTCGGAGGAGTCGACTTCAGCAGCCGAAGAGATGAGTGCTCAGGCGGAAACGATGAAGTGGTTTGTGGGGGAGCTGGTGGCCTTGGTCGGTGGGAGGAATGGGATAAACAGTTCGGAGTTCGGAGTTCGCCCGCCTGCCGGACGGGCAGGGGGTTCGGAGACAAAAAGAAACAATGGCAATGGGAAGAAGCATGGGGGGCAGTTTGTCAGTAAAGTAACACACGGAGAAAAGAAAAAGGACGTGAAGATCCCGGTGTCGAATCAGAAGGAGCCCAAACCTGACCAGGTCATCCCCATGGAGGAAGCAGATTTCAAAGAGTTCTAAAAATCCCCCCTCGCCCCCTCTTTAGAAAAAAGGGGAGGGACGGGGGAGATTTGGTGATTCGTGTCCGTAATCCAAAAGAGACGGATACAACCTTCCTTAGTCTTCCTTTTGAGAAGAGGGGGAGGAATCACAGGTCCTCCCAGAACCTACCAGATGGTTTTGAGCCTCGTGGAACGTCTTAAGTCCTCATCGGCAGTAATTAATCTTGCATTTTCGATGATAGATGTTGCTGCAATGATTCTGTCGGCAGGATCTTTGTTGCGCCCCAAGGATAAATGAGAAGCAAGCTCAGCAATTTCAGGCGTAATACCTTGAAAAACATAGTGGTTGGATTCTCTTACCAGATTGACGAATTCCAAAAACCCAACACCCACATGAATTCTTCCTTTTTTCATGAGCATTGCGATTTCCCATAAAGAGATCTCACAGAATATGATTCCATCCTCCCTGTTGGCCCTTAAGATCGCCGATTTAGCTTTACGGGAAAGCAACTTAGGTCTTAAGGCATCCCAAATAATGACAGGTGTATCCACAACGATCATTCAATGACTTCCCATCTTTCTCCCACAGGAGAAATGACATCGCCCACCACAGCGTTTTTCCTGAGTTGTTGAAGGGCTTCTCTTGCTTTTTTCATTCTATCTTCTAAGGGAACAAGCCTTGCCACCCTACGGCCCCGGGAGGTGATAATGATGTCTTCTCCCAATTCGACACGTTTTAAGAAGGACACTAAATGTTCTCTCAATTTGCTCACACGAACCGTTTCCATAGATATTGACCCTCCTCAGCATTTGTACAATATTATTGTACGATGATTAAAGGAAAAATCAAGAGGCCTCCTGCTACCCGTTTCATATGAGTTCAAGGATTCGGGCTGTATTCAAATTCGATATAACCATTTTCCACAGCCTCCATGATCTGACGGTCGAGACTTCTTTTCCCTGGAGTTTTTGGAATTTCCGGAGAAGTCCAAAGAAGAATTGTGGAACCACATGATCGAGACTCAAAGGAGATTCATTCGAAAGATTAATACTACAGCGACAGATATACCCCATCCCCCTCCTGACCTCCCCCTTGAAGGGGGAGGAATTGGAAAAAC
>CAYMTD010000095.1:4861-7726 GCA_964393245.1 uncultured Syntrophaceae bacterium | reverse complement strand
GGCCTTCAGTTTTTCGTTCTCGGCCTTGATATCTGCTCCACATCCAACGAGGGTGACGGTGAGCATACCGATCATGACCAGCGACAGGATGGCCGATATCGCTCTCTTCATCTCAAGTTCACCTCCTTATGCATACACCGTCGATATTATAAACATCTCTCTCAGAAAAATCAAATGGCAATTGAATCTCATAAGCATCCCCCAATTCCATGATAGCGACGAAGACAGACCACCTTCGAAATTCTTAGAATTGCGAGGCATTAGAAGGCTACAGATCATTTTCGTTATCCATAGAAGCAGGAGTCTTACATGGACTTGAAACGTTAGAATGCAATTTCTCAGAGGTTCCGCCCCAGAACTTTCTCAGCCGGCCTATCTTCGTCGGGCCTTGATTTTCATCACGGCAAAAAAGATGCTTACCTAAATCTCCGATCCGTTAGAAAGATTTCCGAAAAAGTCCAGAAATCCCTGAGTACACGGATTATGAAACAATTGCACCGATTAGAAGTCCATCGAATATAAAGAAAAATCTCTTTAATCGTCTTTTGAAATAGGTGTAATCAAGAGAGCGTAAAGTGGTTTTTCAGATCTCTCTGACAGATTCCTTGACAAGGCCGCGCATTTTGTATAGACTTCCCCTCAAACAGGGCATGTGTGCCATGGTGGAGAAGGTGGTTGTTACGGTGTCGGTGACAGGTTCATTTGGAGATCGATCGGTACCCAGGCTTCCGATCACCCCTGAGGAGATAGCGGAAAGTGCCCTTGAAGCCCAGGAGGCTGGGGCGGCAATAGCTCACCTACACGTGCGCGACGTAAAGACAGGGAAACCTTCCATGGAATTTAAGCTCTACGAAGAGGTTGTTCAACGTATTCGAGACCGTTCGGATATGATCCTTAACCTTAGCACCGGAGCCGGTGCTCGCTTCATTCCTACGGACGCGGACCCAGTAGGCATGGCCCCCGGGTCGACTCTCTCTACCCCCAAAAAGCGCATTGAGCACGTGGTCAGGCTGAAACCCGAGATCTGCTCCCTGGATGTGGCGTCTATGAATTTTGGAACTCATGTATTTGTGAACTATCTTCCCCATGTGGAATGGATGGCTGAGCATATTCAAGAGGCTGGCGTCAGACCAGAGCTTGAGGTCTTCGACATAGGGCATATTGAGATTGCGAATCATCTTCTGAGAACCGGCAGGGTGACACGTCCCCCTCTCTTCCAACTTTGTATGGGAGTAAACTGGGGCATCCCAGCAACATCCCACCATATGGTCATGATGAAACAGGCATTACCCCCTGACGCGATATGGGCGGGCTTCGGCGTCGGTGAGACGGCATTCAACATGTTAGCCCAATCCGTCCTCCTGGGGGGAAACGTCAGGATCGGAATGGAGGATACATGGTATCTGGAGAAGGGGAGGCGTGCTAACGGCAACAAAGAATTGGTGGAAAAAGCCGGCCACATTATTCGGATCCTGGGCAAGGAACCCGCGACCCCTGAGGAAGCCCGGGAGCTGTTAAGACTTCGGTAAAACGACATTGGTCCCTTCGAAAGGTAGCCCACCCTTAGGCAAAAGCGCAACAGAATCAAAGACGGTAGGGAGCACAAAAAGTTGCCATGAATGTAGGTCAAATCTTGACCCTCACTGCCAACAAATTTCCTGAACGAATTGCGATCATCTATGGGGACAGGCGATTTACCTATCAGGAGTTTAATGATCGCGTCAATCGGTTCGCCCATGCTCTTCTTAAAAGAGGCTTAAAAAAAGGGGGTAAGGTTTCTGTCCTTCTCTTCAATTCGAATTACTTCGTAGAAACCTATTTTGCAACGGCCAAGGCGGGCGGGGTCTTTACGCCCATCAATTTCCGGTTTGCCCCGGAAGAGGTCCGCTACATTCTGAACCACTCAGATGCCCGCTTCTTTGTCTTCGGAGAGGATTTTTTGGAACTTGCTGAGGCGATTCGTCCCAGCCTCAAAAAGGTCGAACACTTTTTCATCGTCAGTGAACCGAGGATCAGGATGACTCTTAACTATGAGGCGGTTTTGAATAAGTCGAAAAAAGAAGAGCCTAGGATCTCCCTTTCCGAGAAGGATCTCTGCCAACTGATGTATACCTCCGGGACGACGGGAAGACCCAAAGGGGTACTCCTTACCCACGGGAATATCCTCTGGAACCTAGCAAACACTATTGTCGGAAGGGAGGATAAAGAAGGAGAGGTTTCCCTCGTCATCGGGCCCCTCTACCATACGGCTGCGCTGAATAATCACTTCACCGTCCGAGTTGCCCTAGCCGGGACGAGTATCCTCATTAAACATTTTGACCCCAGAAAGGTGATGGAGATCATTGAAAAGGAAAGAGTGGATGTAATCTCTGGTGCGCCGGCCATGTACAATCTCCTACTCTCCCTGCCCGATCTCGGCAGTTATGACACGAGTTCGATCACCAAATGCACATCCGGAGCTGCCATCCTGGCCGATGAGACAAAAGAGAGGCTTCTCAAACTCTTTCCCAATGCCGAAGGAGTTTATGATGTCTACGGCTGCACCGAGGCTTCACCCAACATCACCATACTGAAAGGAAGGGACTCATTTCGAAAAAAGGAGTCCGTAGGTCTTCCCCTTCCTTTTTTAGAAGTGAGGATTGTGGATGAAAAGGCCAGGGATGTTTCAGCAGGAGAAGTAGGAGAGTTGATCTGTCGGGGTCCCAATGTGATGAAGGGTTACTACAAGGACCGAAAGGCAACGGGGGAGGCTCTCAAGGGGGGATGGCTTCATACAAGTGACCTTGCCAGGATGGACGGGGAGGGATTTGTTTATATCGTGGATCGGAAAAAGGATATGATCATCAGCGGAGGCGAGAATATCTA
>CAYMTD010000095.1:0-4761 GCA_964393245.1 uncultured Syntrophaceae bacterium | reverse complement strand
AAAACTATATTGAGGGAAGAATACTTTAAACGGAAAGGAGAAAAACTATGAAAAGACCCTTTATCTTTCTCATTCTCTTATTTCTGTTGGCCATCATGATTGATGTAGGCCAAACCCAGGAAAAGCGATTGGTCATCGGAACCGCCAGTACTGGCGGAACATGGTACCTTTTGGGAGGAGGGGTTTCGGGCCTTATCAACAAATATGTGAAGGGCGTTAGCTCCACAGCCATTCCCTCTGGTGCCTCGATCGAGAATATAAGGGCCATCTCTAAGATGAAGCAAGATCTGGCCTTGACCATGCCCGATATCGCATTTTATGCGTTCAATGGGCTCGAAATGTTTAAGGGGGAGAAGGTTGAGGATATCAGGGGACTCTTCTCGACCTATCCCATCGATATACAGATTTATGTCGAAGAGAAGTCTCCGATCAAGACCATTGCTGACATCAAAGGAAAGGACCTCAGGGTTGCTGTGGGTCCTCCGGGCAGTGGCACAGAGGTGATGGCGAGATTCATCCTAAAGGAGTATGGGATTACCTATGACGATATCCGTGAGCAGTTCCTTTCTCATACAGAGACGACCGCAGCGATGAAGGATGGAAATATCGACGTGGGAATAGTGACCCTGGGAACGCCTGCGCCTACGCTCATCGAGCTAACGAGGTATAGGAAGATAAGATTTCTCGATATCGAGCCCGAAGTAGCAGATCGGATCAACAAAAGATTCCCTGCTTATTTTCCAAGGGTGATCCCCGCAGGAACTTATTCAGGTATGACGAAGGATCACCATACCCTGGGGTGGATGGGCTTCTTCATCGTCCATAAGGATCTCCCTGACAATTTGGCGTATGAGATCTTAAAGACGGTCTTTGATCATAAAGCAGAACTGGATGCTATCCATGTGATGTTTAAAGAGATAGTGTTGGCCCATGCGACCAAAGGGATCTCCATTCCCCTCCATCAAGGAGCAGTCCGATTCTTTAAGGAGAGAGGAGTGATCAAATAATCATTTAGCGACCAGCAATGAGCAATTTAAAACAGACATGAACAGGGTGATGAGGGCTCAAAGAGGGTCTACCCTTCTCCGAGTTGGTATCGGGATCGCCTTGATTGTCGTCTCGACATGGGCCTTCTGGCCTGCCTATCGCCTGGAGGTCTCGTGCTCCAGCGGAACGAAGATCCCTATCTGCTTTCCCGTCTCAAAGGGCGATGGGTTTAGTATCTGGTTTCTCCACTCTTACGATCGAGCTTTTTTTCAAGAGAACTACGAGATTGACTCCCGGTTTCAGATTCTTTTGAGGAATATGACCTTCAAGTCCCATCTCAATGGTTCCGGATTTGCCTATCCCCATTTCAATCTTAGAAACGATGGTGTGGGAGAGCTGAACGATATCGATGAGATCATGCAGAAAGTTCAGTTTATGATGGGATCAAAAGACCTTGCAGACCATGCCCTTATTTTTAAGGGTAAGACGTATCATCTTTCTGATTGGATCGAACCTTTCGATATCGTGGAGATCCGAGTAAAGAAGAGGATTCTACGATGGGATATATTCGGAAAGACCATCTTGTCACTTTAGTGGCCGTCGCCATGTCTGTCTTCCATCTCTACACGGCCCAATTCGGCCTCTTCTCAGCCATTGTCCAGCGGTCGATCCATCTCCTCTTTGCACTTCTTCTGATCTTTCTTACCATCCCAACATTAGGAAGGGAGTCAGGGAAGGGGCTTAGATCAAAAATCTCGAGCCTCTGGGATTTCTTTCTCTCTATCTTAAGCCTTTTAAGCATCCTCTATCTGGTGATCCAATTCAGGGAAATCGTCATGAGAGGGGGAGCGACAACAAAGTATGATCTCCTGATGGGGGGAACCCTCCTGCTTCTCGTCCTCGAAGCAACGAGGAGAGTACTCGGTTGGGCATTGCCGGTCGTTGCCTTAGCCTCAATTTTCTACGCCCTTTATGGCGATCGAATCCCGGGCCTTTGGGGACATAAAGGGGTCGATTTAGATAGCTTTGTCGCTTACCAATACATAACCACGGAGGGTCTTTTCTCCATCCCCCTTGGTGTCTCTGCAAGTTTCATATTCATATTCATCCTCTTTGGTGCCTTTCTTGTTCTTTCGGGGACAGGAGAGTTCTTCATCGATTTTGCCAATTCCTTAGCGGGAAACTGGAGGGGAGGTCCTGCGAAGGTAGCGATCGTAAGCAGTGCACTCTTTGGGACTATCTCTGGAAGTGCTGTGGCCAATGTGGTGAGCACCGGTTCCTTTACCATTCCGTTGATGAAGAAGATTGGTTATAAGCCCAAATTTGCAGGCGCGGTGGAGGCCGTGGCATCCACGGGAGGTCAGTTTATGCCCCCTGTCATGGGTGCTGGCGCCTTCATCATGGCCGATATGTTAGGCGTTCCATATATCCGAGTCTGTCTCGCTGCAATGATTCCTGCGATTCTCTACTTCTTTGCCCTCTTCTACATGGTTCATCTGGAAGCCTTGAAACTTGACCTCAAAGGAGTTCCGAGAGAACAGTTGCCCAAACTGAGGGGAGTGATCTTGCAGAAGGGCCACCTCCTTGTACCAGCCTTCATCCTCGTTTACCTCCTCGTGGAAGGATATTCTCCAATGAAGGCAGGGTTCTGGTCGATCTGGGCCGTCTTAGGGATGAGTTTTTTAAGGGGTGGAACGAGGATGGACCTTAAAAAATTCGTTTCAGCCCTCGAGAGAGGGGCAAGGACATCGAGAGAGGTAGTCCTCGCCTGTGCATGCGCAGGTATCATTATTGGAGTAGTCACACAGACCGGCCTCGGCCTCAAGTTCTCTACCCTCGTCATCGAGGCAGCGAGGGGAGAACTGATCCTGGCATTGATTGCTGTGATGTTTACCTGCATGATCCTCGGCCTTGGTTTGACCACCTCTGCCGCCTACATCCTGACGGTGATTTTGGGAGGACCCGCTCTCATTCAATTGGGTGTCGACCCTCTGGCTGCTCACATGTTCGTCTTCTACTATGCCTGTATCTCTACCATCACACCACCGGAGGCGCTGACTGCCTATGCAGGGGCGGGGATTGCAGGCTCTCCCCCATTTGCTACAGCCTTCTTAGCGATGAGGCTTGGAGCGATTGCCTATTTCGTTCCGTTTATCTTCGTCTACTATCCCGTCCTCATATGGAAAGGGGATCTCATCCACATTCTCTTGGCCTTCCTGACGGCCATCTTAGGTTGCTTAGCTCTCGGATCGGCCATTCAAGGATATATGATTAGCAGGATGAAGTGGGTCACAAGGATTTTTCTTTTCGTTGCCTCTTATGGCTTGATTAAACCTGGCTACCTTACGGATTTAATAGGTGGAGGGATTCTCCTTGCCGTCTTTCTCTTCCAAAAATTAGCCAATAGAAATAGATGAATCCGAAAAGGTTCTTAGAAGAACGAATCAAAAAATAGAGAGGAGATCTACCGGTAAGATGAATGGAGAGATAAAGACCTCCAAGGCGATGGTGCTTGAAGCGCCGGGAAGGATGGTCCTACGAGGATTTCCTCTTCCCCAAATAGGCTCTCAAGAAGGGCTTCTCAAGGTCGAGATGGCGGGGGTTTGCGGTTCGGATGTGGGAATGTATAGGGGGAAGGCAACACGAGCGCCTCGACCCTATCCCATCATCATGGGGCATGAAATCTTTGGTACGATCGCCCAGATTGGAGAGGAGGCTTCCAGAAGACATGGCGTCAAAGAGGGGGATCGGGCTATCGTCGAATATTCCTTTGGTTGTGGAGAATGCTTACACTGTCTCGGAGGGGATTATATCCATTGCGAATCCATGCTCACCTATGGCTCCATGATCTCCTGTAAGGAGCCACCACACCTCTGGGGGGCTTATAGTGAATATCTCTACCTCCCACCAAGGGCGATGGTCCATAAGGTGAGAGATAACTTTCTTCCTGAAGCTGGAGTGTTGATCTGTGCCGTGTTGGGAAATGGCATCCGGTGGCTTCGAATGATTGGCGGAGTCTCCTTAGGAGATACCGTAGTTATTCAGGGGCCCGGGCAGCAGGGCCTGGCAGGTGTGGTCGTGGCTAAGGAAGCTGGAGCCGGGAAGATCATCGTAACAGGGATGACAAAAGATAAGGCTCGATTTGAATTGGCAAGAATCTTTGGAGCCGATGAGGTGATCGATGTGGAGAAGACGAATCCTCTGGAGTTGGTAAGAAAGATAACCGGTGGAAGGATGGCAGATATTGTAATGGATGTCACCGGAAATCCGAAAGGAGCAATCACAGCCATCGATCTGGTGAGGAAGAAAGGGACAATCATACTTCCAGGCCTTTATGGAATGGAGAAAGAGATTCCTCTCGTTCTTGATAAGATTGTCTATAAAGAGGTGAAAGTGCAAGGCGTCTTCAGCCATGATTTCCGATCCGCCATCCCTGCTATTCAATTAGCCGAATCTGGAAAATATCCCTTAGAAAGGATGGTCACTCACCGATTTCCGCTGCAAGAGGCGGAAAAAGCGGTGAAGGTGGCAGGGGGTGAGATCGAAGGAGAAGACCCTATCAAAGTGGTGATCATCCCATGATCTTTTCCCCTCACCCTCCCCTCTCCCACCAGGGGAGAGGGGAAACTTTACATGAATAAGAGAAGCTGTTCAAAAATCGTCCCTTTGATGGGGGAGGATGAAGGCGGGGGTGATCAGAAGAAAAACCAATGGAGAGATGGAGATTCTTAGAAATTGACTGGCTGACCTATGCCGAGACAGCCATTTACCGGC
>CAYMTD010000094.1:0-7737 GCA_964393245.1 uncultured Syntrophaceae bacterium | reverse complement strand
GAGAAGCATTTGGTAAAGAGGAAGTCTCCGACCAGGACACAAGCTTCATTGCCCCAGATGGAATTGGCCGAAAGGCTCCCTCTGCGCAACTGGGCCCGGTCGACCACATCATCGTGAAGCAAGGTCGCGGTATGGATAAATTCAATGAGGCTCGCCATGGAGATGTGGTGGTCTCCATGGTAATCACATAACTTGGCTGAAAGCAGGAGGAGAGTTGGACGAAACCGTTTCCCCCCACTCAGCAGAAGGTGTTCGCCAATGGCGGAGATAATGGGGACTCCTGACTTTAAGTTCTTCCGAAATTCTTGGTCCACCTTTTCAAGATCTTCCCCAATCCATTCGAGGACGGATTCGATGGGAGAAATTTTCTCTTCGATGAAAGGTGCCGTGCTATGGAGAAGCGTCATATCAAGACGTTAATACCCCATTCACTCTTTATTGTCAACCCTTTGTCCTCCAGCCTTTTTGGGGCGGTTGCATAAAGCTCAACTCAGAGGCGGATATGGGGTTCATCGGGATGGGTCAGAATGCAGGATCAAGGGCTCCATAACGCGCAGTTCGATCCCGCTGGCTTTCATCGATTCCACAAGAATGAAATTGGCCTCCCCGTGAAGGCGGGGATGAACGTACTGCAATCGCTTCGGTTCCAGTCTATGATTTCTCAGTGTCGTGAGGAGATCGACAGTCCTCAAGGCCGGAAAGATGAGATAACATCTTCCTTTTGGGGAGAGGAGGTAAGAAGCCGTGGAAACAAGGTCTTCCAGGGTCCCCCGGATCTCATGGCGGGCGATGGCCCTTTCCTGAATGGGGTTCATTCGGCCCGTACGATATTTTCGATAGGGTGGATTCGAAAGAACCACGTGGAAAGATTCAGGGGGTAATATGGTTTTCAATTTTCTGAAGTCACTCTGGAGAATCGATATGCGATCCTCGAGGTGGTTCAACATGACATTTCTTTTTGCTAAGTCGGCTAATCCCTTCTGAATTTCAACCCCCACAAACGAATGGGCTTTCGTCTGATGAGAGAGCAAGAGAGGGAGGATGCCGCAGCCAGTTCCTAAGTCGATGACCTTCTCATTCTTTCGGATTCTTGAAAATTGGCTGAGCAACAGGGCGTCAATGGAAAACCGATAACCCCTTTTGGTCTGGACAACCTGGATTCTTCCATTATGCAAGGTGTCGAGGGTTTCATCGGCTGAAAGGGTGGCCACCATGTCTGTGAGACTAAGTACCATACCATATTCGTGCTGTCAACCAAACGGAGCGATTTACTTAAAAAGGTAAGAATTTGTACATCAAGGGTGAGGGGATTGCACAAAAACTACTCATTTGGAATCGTAAAAAAGGCAGATCTGATGCGGAGAATTTTGTAAAAAATCAATAATTCTAATTGATTAGAAAGAATGGGATAGCATTGGTATGGATATTGCTATGGATTTTACTTGACAAATAATCTATAAGCAGCTAATTTTAATCAAAATTTCAGTCTGAAAGGTTTGATGGGTACCAAACAAAAGAGGGAGGAGGTCAAGATGAAAAGATTTCTTTGCATTCTTTTTGTTGTTGCGTTCATCATCTCCTTTGGTTTCGTTCTCTACCCCTTTGCACAGGAGAAGAAAGAGGGAGAAGAGATATACACCATCAAACAGGGAGATACACTCTGGGATATTTCTGCCAGATTCTTGAAAGATCCCTTCCTTTGGCCGAAGTTATGGCAAAGGAATCCTTATATTACGAACCCACACTGGATATACCCTGGTCAGCCCGTTCGAATTGTGCCTGCTGAGGAGTTGATGAAAGAAGTGCCCAAAGAAGCTGTTAAGGAGCCAGAGATGAGGGCGCCGGAGGCCCCTCCACCGGAAGCCAAACCCCCGATCGCTGAAGCGAAACCTGAGGAGAAGCCCGAGGCAAAGCCAGCCGAGGTAAAGCCAGAAATAAAACCAGTAGAAGAGAAGCCCGTGGTGGAAAAGCCTCTGGAGGAGAGGCCCGCGGTTTTTCCGGAGGTTCGGTCCGCCGGATTTGTTGGTGACGTTAGCTTCAGAGGGATTGGGATTATCCTTGACAACCGGGATGGCAAGAACCTCTTGTCGGAAGGCGATATCGTTTATATGGCGTTCAGAACTGCTGACCCGGTAATGGTTGGAAATAAGTATACGATCTTTCGTCCGCAGAGATACGTGAGACATCCTGTTACAAAACGGAAGATCGGCATGATGTATTTAATCGCTGGAAATGTTCAAGTCATCGATCAGCAAGGTAACTTCTATACGGGGAAGATCGTTGAAGCCTTTGATGCGGTGCGCACAGGAGACTTGCTCCGACCCTATCTGAAGGATAAATGAGAGGTCCTGAAGAAGAAAACTTCAGAGAGCCTCATTCCTTGTCAGGATACTGTTCAGGTTTAGGAGATAGAGACGGTTGATGATTTTTTCTCTATGTCCTGAGCCTTTTTTGTTACCTTTTCTCTCCGTTTAAAAAAGGTTGGATCGGGGCAGGGTATTGCTGGGCCGGCCCGTGCCAAGCGAGCCCCGCCTTGCCAGTTCGCCAGTAGGTGTGGAGGGCGGAGGTTTCAATCTCTCTCGAGAGGGCCTCTATGAACGAGGAGGTTTTCCATTGGTTGGCTTTGAGCCTGACCCCTGGGGTAGGTGCCATCTTTTTCAAACGCCTGCTGGATCGCTTCGGAACCCCTGAAGCTGTGTTTCAGGCTCCCTTAGAGGAATTGCTACAGATCGAAGGCATGGGAGAGAAGGTGGCCAGAGAAATTCGGAAGGGTCCTTTGGAAAAGAAGGTTCAAAAGGAATTGGATTTACTAAAACAGGTCGGGGGAAAGGTGATGACGATAAGGGATGCCTCTTATCCCAATCGTTTGAAAGAGATTTATGATCCTCCCCCGGTGCTTTACGTTCGAGGAGATCTAAAGGAGGGGGACGACCTGGCTGTTGCCATCGTGGGGAGCAGAAAGACAACCCCTTATGGAAAGTGGATCACAGAGAAGATAGGCGAAGAACTTGCGCGCCACGGGATCACGATCGTCAGTGGGATGGCAAGAGGGATCGATTCATTCGCGCATTGGGGTGCCCTCTCGGGGGGAGGAAGGACGATTGCCGTTTTAGGTTCTGGAGTGGACGTGGTCTACCCTCCGGATAACCGTAATCTTTACAGGAAAATTCTTGATCAGGGAGCGGTCGTTTCCGAGTTCCCGATGAATTCCCCGCCCGAAGGCGGCCATTTTCCCAAAAGGAACCGGATCATCAGTGGTCTCTCCATCGGTGTGGTCGTGGTTCAAGCCGGCAAGGACAGCGGTTCGCTCATCACAGCGAATTATGCTCTGGAGCAAGGGAGGGAGGTTTTCGCTGTCCCGGGAAACGTGGGGGCGGATAGCAGTCGGGGGACCCACCAATTGATCAAAGATGGGGCGAAGCTGGTGGAATCGGGCGAAGATATCCTGGAAGAGGTTTTACCTCAATGGAGGAAGGAGAAGGAGGCTGCCCGAGAAGTCGAGCATCCGACCCGGGACCTCACGGAAGAGGAAAAAGTTCTTTACGAGCGCTTAGGAGAAACGCCTTTGCACATCGATGTGCTGATCCGGGAGAGTTCATTTGACCCTGGCATGGTGTCCAGCCTTCTTTTGAATCTGGAACTGAAAGGGCTGATCTGCCAATGGCCTGGCAAATGTTTCAGCAAAAAGTTATGAAAAGAAAGTTAAGAATCGAGAATTAAAAATTAAAAGTCGAAAATTAGAAGAGGGAAGGTAGGAGCGAGATGTCGAAAGGTTTGATTGTCGTTGAATCACCGACGAAGGTGAAAACCCTCCAGAAGTTTTTGGGGAGCGATTATGTGATCAAGGCCTCAGTGGGCCACATTAAGGACCTCCCGGAGAGTGAGCTGGGAGTTGATCTAAAAAAAGATTTTTCGCCTGAATATGTCGTCATTCCAGGGAAAAACAAAATCATCCGAGAATTGAAAAAGGCGAGCAAGGGAGTGAAGAACATCTACCTCGGGCCGGATCCTGACCGGGAAGGGGAGGCGATCGCCTGGCACATCGCCGAAGAAATTGGGGACGGAAACAAAAATATCTACCGGGTGCTCTTCAATGAGATCACTCAAAGGGCTGTCTTAGAAGCCCTAAAGAACCCGGGGACATTGCAACAATCAAAGTATGAAGCCCAACAGGCACGGCGCATTCTGGACCGCTTGGTGGGTTATCAGATCAGTCCCATCCTCTGGGAAAAAGTCCGCCGGGGATTGAGCGCTGGTCGGGTTCAATCGGTGGCTGTCCGAATCGTCTGCGAAAGGGAACGGGAGATTCAAACTTTCGTTTCCCAAGAGTACTGGAGCCTCACCGCCACCCTGAAGAAAAAGGAATCACCTCTTTCCTTCCATGCCAAATTGACGAAGTGGAAGGGGAAGAAGGTGACCCTGGCGAATGAGTCGGAGGCTCTGGCGATTAAAAAGAATTTGGAGACTGTTCCCTATAGCGTCTCTAAAATCACTCAACAGGAGAAGAAGCGGCATCCTTTTCCCCCCTTCATTACGAGCCGGCTCCAACAAGAAGCCTATCGGAAACTGGCCTTCTCCGCTCAGAAGACGATGCGAGTTGCACAGAAGTTGTACGAGGGTGTTGACCTGGGTGAACTCGGGATGGTGGGTCTAATCACCTATATGAGAACGGATTCCCCCAGAGTTTCAACGGAAGCTGTTCAACAGGTCCGGAAATGGATCAAGAATCGGTTCGGCGAAAGTTATCTTTCCCCCAAGCCGAATGTCTATACAAGCAGGAAAGGATCTCAGGATGCCCATGAAGCAATTCGCCCGACCTCTGTCGATTTCGACCCTGAAAAGGTGAAGGAATATTTGGACAGAGAGGAATGGGGCCTTTACAAACTGATCTGGGATCGATTCGTTGCCTCACAGATGGCTTCTGCCACCTTTCTTCAAACCGCGGTCGAGATCAAAGCAGGCGATGGGCTCTTTACTGCTGCGGGAACAGTTCCGACGTTCCTCGGATTTATGACCCTTTATGTGGAGAGCGAAGACAATAACCTGTCCAACGGGAAGCAGGAGGAAAGCGAGGAAGAGAAGCGGTTACCCCCTCTTACGGAGGGAGAGATTCTGCAGCTCATGGGACTCATTCCCAAACAACATTTTACCCAGCCCCCTCCCCGTTTCTCCGAGGCTACGTTGATTAAGGAATTGGAGGAAAGGGGGGTTGGAAGGCCTTCGACCTACGCCACGATCCTGAGCACCATCAAGGGGAGAGAATACGTAAGGTTGGAGAAGGGGAAATTTGTGCCGACCGAACTGGGATTGGTCGTCAATGACCTCCTGGTGGTGAACTTCCCCGATATTCTCGATATAGAGTTCACGGCCCAGATGGAGGAGAATCTGGACAAGGTTGAAGAGGGGGAAAAGGGATGGGTGGAAACGTTGAAGGAGTTTTATTTCCCGTTCCAAAAAGACCTGGAGATGGCAAAAGTCTCCATGAGAGATATAAAGATAGAGAAAATCCCTACCGAGGTCGTCTGCGAACGATGCGGTTCAAAGATGGTGAAGCGGTGGGGGAAAAGAGGCTATTTCTTGGCGTGCTCAACCTATCCCAAATGCCGATACACGAGGGAAGTGGAAGAGAGCAGGGAGAGAAACGGCGAGACGACAGATGCCCGGTGTGAAAAATGTGGCAGCCCCCTGATCATCAAGAACGGGAAATTCGGGAGGTTCTTGGCCTGTTCCAATTATCCCACGTGTAAATTCACTCGCGCGATCGATACGGGTGTTCGTTGTCCTCAAGAAGGATGTGATGGGATGATCGTTGAACGGAGGACCCGCAAAGGAAGGACCTTTTACGGTTGCAGCAATTATCCCCGTTGCACCTTTGCCCTTTGGGATAAGCCTATTCCGGAAAGGTGTCCCCAGTGCGATTTCCCCTATCTGGTTGAGAAGACCGGGAAGGGAGGCGTGACCCGGCGGTGTCCAAATAAGGAGTGTGGATACCGGGCCTCAGAATGACCGGGTGCGAAATCTTCGCCTCCCTTCGATGATCTTTTTCTGAGTGAACCGCCGCTGCATCAATTGGAAGGGAAAGTAGACTAGCCGATTGATGAGGGTGGGGGGGTAATTCCATTGGAACCGCTTTCTGATGGAAGAGAAGGAATGAAATTCTCTCCAGGCCCTCTTCCAACAATCCCGGAGGGCTTCACCGCTCAGTCTCTCTGGAGTAAAATGGGGCGCCAAATCTTCCTGCCTTTCTAACAGCCACCATCGATCACGGATCAATCGCCCCTGTTCCTTGACCCGCCCATAGAAGGCCGTCTCCGGGTAGGGAGTCAGCAGGCAAAAGACAGCGGTAAAGATTTTTGCCTCAATGGCAAAAACGACCATTTCTTCAATGCTCGACGGATCATCCCCATCAAGCCCTAAGACGAAAGATGCACAAATGGCGATTCCTGCCCGATGAAGATGATCGATGATTTCCCGATACTCCGATGGGTCATTCTGATATTTGTGAGCCTGGATCAAATTTGGTTTGGAAAGTGACTCGAAGCCGATGAAAAGAATGGCGCACCCACTTTTGGTTAGCAGTTCTATATGTTCGATCCTTTTCAATCCGGATAGAGAAGCTTGTGCAAACCACCTCTTCCTAAGGGGAATGAGGGGTTTGAGCAACTCTTCGGAGTAGGTGGGGTTGGCGATGATATTGTCGTCGTTGAACATCAGATATCGCTGCCGAAGGCTCTTGACCTCCTCCACGACGTGAGCAATGGGCCTCAACCGGTAGCTGTTACCAAAGAATTTCCCGACGGAGCAGAACTCGCATTGAAAAGGACATCCTCTTGTGGCTTGGACGACACCCAGCGGGAAATAGCCCTTCCCGGGCAGGATGTCCCAACGGGGTTTGGGGATCCTCAAAGGATCGATGTATCCTGTTTGGCGGTAAAAGGGTTTCAGATCCTTTGCCCTGAAATCCTCGATGAGACGTCCCCAAATCTCCTCAGCCTCTCCTATGACAACTGCATCGGCATGCTCCTTAGCTTCTTCGGGGAGGGCGGAGGGATGGATCCCCCCAAGAACGACCGGCACTCCCTTTTTTCGGTAGGCATCCGCAATGTGATAAGCCCTCAGGGCTGTTTTGGTAAGGACGGTGATTCCCACTAAATCGACTTCTTTTAGATCCCTTTCCAGGTCAATGGGGGTGAGGAGATCATCGGTGAAAGAAATTTCAACATCAGGCGGCGTGAGTGCGGCCAGAATGGGGAGGGCAAGATTAGGGACACGGGCGTTCTCTTCAACGGCAGGGACGATCAGCTCGATTTTCATATTTAGAATCGTAACAACGTTTGACGAGGTTGTCAAAGCCCCAGATACATGGAAGGGTGGGATATCGGATTAATGATCAATAAGTCGAAAATGATATTGAGAGTTTCCTAAGTCAAGATTCTGGGTCACTTCATTGTTGAGAATTCTAAATGTTAGATCCCATGTCAATTGTCAAGCCCCAGGGCTTGCATTCGGGGCAGTGACCGCTGTGTCAATATGATTATCAGGTCTTAAAATGTGAATCATCACTTATAGGGCTTTTCACTTACAAATCCTCTCTTCATATCAACTTCCATAAGAAGATTTCGTTATTTTTTACCTTTCAATTCATCTACATCTGTCAATAGTGTCGAGTAGAGCACAGGCGTAGTAAGTTTAGGTCAAGGACTTTCTGTTTCCAACCCTTTCGTCTGCTGGTGCCAA
>CAYMTD010000093.1:0-7892 GCA_964393245.1 uncultured Syntrophaceae bacterium | reverse complement strand
TCCCAAAGGATGAGGATGAGCTTCAGCATATGATGAAGACGGCTATGGAGTGTCCGGGGCCGGTGGCTTTCCGCTACCCCAGGGGAAAAGGGGAGGGTGTGAAGAGAAACCCCGTTCTCCATTCGATCGAAATCGGTAAGGGGGAGATCCTAAGAGAGGGTCGGGACCTTCTCATTTTGGCTATCGGGACGACGGTCTACCCCTCGCTTCGGGCAGCGGAGAGATTGGAAGGGTCCGGCATCCATGCTGCCGTGATCAACAGCCGATTTCTAAAACCTCTGGATGAGGATCTGATCGGTGAATGGGCCAGCCGGATCGGAAAGGTGCTCACGGTTGAGGAAAACGTCCTCCAAGGGGGTTTTGGCAGTGCTGTGCTTGAACTGTTTCAAGAGAAGGGGCTTTCTTCTGTTCAAGTGAAGCGTCTGGGCATTCCTGACCTCTTCGTGGAGCACGGTTCCCCATCCCTTTTGATAGCAAAATATGGAATCGATGAAGCAGGGATCTATCGAGCGGCGAAGGAGATGGTCGAAAAAGAAAACTCGCTCTCCCTCTATTCAAAGCAGACCCGGAATTCCAACAAACGAGTCATCCGCAACACGCAATAAGTCTTTTTTGCTGGTCACCCTTTGAAAGCGAGGGTGGCAAAAAGGGAATGCTGTTTTCTTTTGGAATCTTAAGGGTGGAATGTTGAGGTGATCAGAAAGGAGCGAATCGACAAACTACTCACTGAGAGGGGTATGGTCCAGAGCCGTGAAAGAGCCAAGGTCTTGATCATGGAGGGGAAGGTCACGGTCGAGGGACAGAAGATCGAAAAACCAGGCACGCTGGTTAAGGTGGATGCCCCACTTCAAATTCGAGGAGAGAACCTTCCCTATGTGAGTCGAGGCGGGCTGAAATTAGAGGCCGCCCTCATGGCCTTCGATGTCGATCCTAAGGGTAAAGTGGTGATCGATGTGGGCGCATCCACCGGTGGGTTTACGGACTGTGTCCTCCAGAGGGGGGCAAAGAAAGTCTACGCCATTGATGTGGGATATGGCCAATTGGCTTGGAAACTTCAACGGGATCCAAGGGTCGTCAACTTAGAGAGGCGGAATATCCGCACCCTCAAAAGAGAGGAGGTTTCAGAAGAGGCGGACTTGATCCTCGTCGATACATCTTTCATTTCCGTTGAAAAATTTCTCCCCCACCTCCTAAAATTTCTGAAAGAAGGGGGAGAGGTCCTCTGCCTCATCAAACCCCAGTTCGAAGTAGGCAAGGGCGAGGTGGGGAAGGGAGGCGTGGTGAGGGATGCCAGGCTCCACCAGAAGGTCGTGCATCGAATTTCTCAATTCAGCCGAGGATTGGGATTAGACGTAGGGGGAGTCGTCGAGTCACCCCTCCTCGGTCCCAAAGGGAATAAGGAATTCTTTATCCATTTGAGAAAGGGATCAACCCGATGGGAAAAGCAAGAGAACCGGAGCCGGCCAAACTCTTTATGAGCCTGATCACCTCAGAGGAGGACTTACTGAAACGGGGGATGAAGGACCTCGTAGAGATTTTCGGAGGGATCGACTTCGTCAGTGACGTTCTGCCTTTTAGCTTCACGGATTATTATGCCCAGGAGATGGGAAACAATCTCTTCCGACGGTTCATCACATTTTCTTCCCTCATCTCTCGGGCGCTGCTCCCGGAGGTCAAACAGAGGACCAATACCCTGGAGGAAAAATACTCAACGCGCGCAGGTCATCGGAAGATCAATATCGACCCTGGATATCTCTGTTTGGAAAATGTCATCCTGGCCACCACGAAGGGATATGCGCATCGGCCTTATCTCCGGGAAGGGATCTATGCCGATTTGACGTTGATCTATCGAAATAAGTCTTACCAGCCGTTGGAATGGACCTATCCCGATTATCGACAATTGGAGGTCATCCGACTTTTCAATCAATTTCGCAAGACCTATCTGGAAGATTTGAAACGGAGGTCAAATCGCCAATGCTAAAGTCCATGACAGGGTTCGGGCGGGGAGAGGGGGAGACAACGCTCGGCAGTGTTTTTGTCGAAACCCGCTCCGTGAACCATCGCTATTGCGATATCAACATCAAGCTTCCCAAGAGACTTACCCCTTTTGAAAATCGAATCAAAGAAATGATTCGAGCTCAGGTTTCGAGAGGAAGGATTGACATCTCTGTTAAACTGGACAGCCTCGGGGAAGAAAGCCTTCAGCTCATCCCAGACCTGCACCTGGCGAAGCAGTATTACCAAGCCCTTCAATCGCTCAAGAAGAGCCTAAACCTGAAGGATAAAATCACGTTGGAATTGGTGGCTGGTGCAAAAGATGTGATCACGGTGAAAGAGGAAGCAGGAGATCTGGAGCCTTTTTGGCAGGAGCTTCTCCCCGTCGTGAAACGATCTTTTCAAGATTTAGAGGAGATGAAGCGGTCGGAGGGAGAGAGCCTTTCAAAAGATCTTCGCCAGCGATTGGGACGAATTGCTCAGGAAATAGAGGAGATCAAACATCTCTTTCCATCCCGGCTCGAGGCTTATCGAAATCGACTCCATGAAAGGGTTCGGTCCCTTTTAAGGGAAATCGATGTGGACCCTTCGCGCTTCCAACAGGAGGTCGCGCTCATGGCCGAGCGGACGGACATCACTGAAGAGATCGTCCGGGCAGAGAGCCATCTCGCGCAATTCCTCAGCTTGTTGGAGGCAGATGAACCCGTCGGCAGAAAAATGGACTTCTTGCTCCAAGAAATTCACCGGGAGGTCAATACCGTCAGCGCGAAGGCCAATGACGCCGAGATCTCCCAGCGCGTCGTAGAGATCAAAGCGGAGCTGGAAAAGATTCGCGAACAGGTTCAAAACATAGAATGATATTTCCCCCTCGGCTCAGGGAGACTGTGCCACATTGCAAACAGAGGAGGGAGACCCGAGAGGGAGCAATGGAAGAAAAAGGCGAGGGATTAATCTTCATCATTTCTGCTCCATCAGGAGCAGGGAAGACGACCCTTTTAAGAAAGGTGATGGAGGAAATGCCAGGGCTCCGGTTTTCGGTCTCCTATACGACCCGTCCTCCAAGAGCCAATGAGAGAGAAGGGGAGGACTATCATTTCATCTCACCCCCCGCCTTTCAAAGAATGGTGGAACGAGACGAATTTCTGGAGTGGGCAGAGGTTCTCGGAAACCGTTACGGAACGCTTCGAAAGAATCTGGACCTTCTCAAATCAGAAGGATTCGATTTGATTTTGGATATCGATACCCAAGGGGCGGGGCGAGTGGTTGAAAAGATTGAGCCTGCAATCTTGATCTACATCTTGCCTCCCTCGCTGGAGTCCTTGCGGGAGAGATTGACGAAAAGGGGACTCGATTCCCCGGAAATGATCCGGTTCCGTTTGGCCCATGCGAAGAAGGACATGGAAGAAGCTCACCGGTATCACTATGTGATCGTCAACGACCGGTTTGAGGAGACTGTAGAGAAGTTAAAAGCGATTATCACCGCAGAGCGTTGCCGCAAAATGAAAAACGCTCTTCTCGAAGAGAAAATGAGACAGTGGGAGGAACCTCATGGCTAGGATTACTGTGGAAGATTGTCTGAGAAAGGTGGAGAGCCGGTTTGCCTTGGTCATCCTGGCCGCACGAAGGGCCAAAATGATCATGAAGGGCGTAAGCCCTCTGGTAGAATCCGATAACCGGCCGATTGTGAATGCCCTACGCGAAGTCGCTGCAGGAAAGGTGCGGTTTGTCGACCCGAGGGAAAAGGAGAAACAGAAGGAACCCTCTGCCGATGGATCCTAAAACAGGTCTCAGGGAATGAAGGAGACGGAAGAAGTTCAAGCCACCGGACTGATTGCAGATCCTATTTACCATTATATCGTGATGACCGACCGTGTGGAAGGGGAGCAAACCGAGAGGGATGTGATTGACACTCCCTGGGTTCAGCGGCTTCGGCGCATCTTCCAACTTCAGAGTGCCCGTTGGGTTTTTCCCTCGGCGGAACATACGCGTTTTCAACATTCTCTCGGGACGATGCATGTGGCGGGTGTCTTTTCTGAAAGGCTCTATCCCTCCCTCTTCCGCATCTTCCGGGAAGATCTTCCCTCGCCTCACTACATTGAGGAACTCCTGAGGCTCGCCGGCCTTCTCCATGATATCGGCCACGGACCCTTCGGCCATTTTTTCGACGAGCAATATCTTTCTCGATTCAAGACGAATCATGAAGAGATCGGTCAGCATATTATCCAGGAAAAAATTTCTTCGATCCTGAAGGGGATCCGACGGAGCCCCCATGGTCCCTTTAAGAAGAGCGAATCCATTGATCCAAGACAGGTGGCGTTTCTCATCAAGCGACCATCGGGGAAGCGGGATCGAAAACATCCGGAATGGGTCCATTTGCTGCAACAACTTTTTCGGGGCATTTTCACTTTCGATAACATCGACTATGTCCTCCGCGATGCCTATATGACGGGTGTTTCCATCGGTCCGATGGATTGGAGGCGACTCCTGCACTACACCTCCTTTCACAAGGAAGGACTCGTCCTCGACAAAAGAGGGCTCGATGCCCTCGCCATGTTTCTCAATGCCCGCCTCTATCTTTATTCGAATGTCTATTATCACCGCACCACCCGCTCCATCGACCTTCAACTTCAGGAGATCTTCAAAGAGACCATGGAGATCCTTTGTCCCTACCATCCCATGGAGGAGATCGACCGGTATCTTTCCTTGACCGACTGGTTTTTGATGGAAAGGGTCTTGGAATGGGAAAGATCTCCACAGCCAAAAGAGAAGGAGTTGGGGAAGAAGTGGGCGCAGGTGCTTTCGAGAAAATTGAGATGGAGCAGTGCCTTCGAAGAGAAATTGACGCTTCGTGAAATGGAATTTGGAAGGCCCTTCTTCCTTTCTCCCGACGAGGTGAGGAAGCGAATGGAGGCCTTTCTGCCTAAACATCTCAAGGGAATTGAATTTCATGTCGACATGGCTCATCATGACCCCAGGCCGCTCAACCCGTGGTATGAATCGGAAGGCGCAACGCTTCTTATCCACGATCCAGGATCGAAACGAATTTCGCGGGAACCTTTTCGGAGGCTCTTTCAATATATTCCGGCCAAGGTGGCCATCTGCCGCGTTTACGCTCTGACGCATCGCTATGATCGAGAATTGAGCAAAGCAGCAAGGCAGGCCCTCGTTTCGGAAGGGTATTTGGAGACCTATGAAACGAATGTATAACCTTATTAAGATTCGAATAACCCCGATGACGATCCGATTGACCTGACGCATAACGGGATGAGAAACAGGAAGCGATCCCTCATGCGATGTCTTGTCTTGCCCTGGGGATCATGTTATTATTGGTTTGTATCTATCACTCGCAGGAAGGGCTACCGTGAAGAAGAACGCATTCCAGAAACAAGTAATGGAACTTTACCAATTCATCTATGAGCACCTCTATTTCAACAGACCCGATCTTGAAATTAAGGGAGAACGATTTAATTCGACGATCCTGTTTAGTCTCTTAACCGGACTGAAGAAAGGGAAGGAGCTCATCATCGGGGAACCCGGGCTCGGCAAGACCACCTCTGCCGAGTTCGTCTGTTCTTTGATCTATCAATTTCCCCTGGGCGTCATTTGGGGCAGTGAAGTTTCTGGCCATCCGGAACAAACCGAAGAAAAGATCATCGGCCGACCGGATTTAGGAAAGCTGAACCGAGGGGAGGAGGAGGTGGTCTGGACCAACTTCTCTCAGATCCCAACGAAGATCGTCGATGAGATCAACCGTCTTCCAGAAACCAAACAGAGCATGATCCTCGACGGCGTTGACCGAGGGAATTGGGAATATCTCAATGAAATGATCATCAACGAAGAATATTGCCTGTTCGCCACGGCCAATTATCAAGATGGGGGGACCAATACGATCATCGCCCCTTTGGTGGACCGGTTTGATGTGATGGTGGAGTCCAGATATCCTGGGGCCAATCTCTCCTTTCTCATCGGGAAGTCCAATCGGAAGGATCATATCCTGAGGCACCCCAAATATGAGAAGGAGCTCCACCGGATCCTCAGCGCCAAAATGTCTTACGAGAAGAAGATCCCCCTGGTGGAAGAGGTCTGTAATTCCTTTGGGGAGTTTATTCACGAAAGCTTAGGGGTGAGACCTCTTCAGAAACGGGATCGCCAACAGATTCGCCAGGAGATGGATGAAACGGATCTGGACCAGGACGCAAGCGCTTTCACACGAATGCTTCTGGCTGAGCTCTCCTTCTGTGACCGCTATGGGCAGAAGCGGTCCTTAGAAAACTGTGAAGAGGGATGTCACTACACGGGATATCTCTGCCATGAAATCAAAAATTGTGCCTCCAATCGGCTTCCCATTTCCATCAAGCAGTATGCCCAGGGGCTGGCCTGGCTCCTCGAAGATTCCGAAGTCGATATTGAGCATGTCAAGTCGGTTCTCCCCTACAGCCTGGCCCATCGAACGCAGTGGAAGGATGAGATCCTTTCCCTGAAGGAGAGGGCGAAGAGGGATGATCCCTTTCCCATCTTCCTGGCCAAGGAGGCTGTGAAGACGGTTTCTCAACGATATCGAGAACAGAGTGAACATCTGAAGGATGCCCTTGCCGTTGCATCGAAAGTCTTCCAGGGCGAATCTTTGGAGCCTCTGGAAGGAGACCATCCTCTCTATGCAGAAATCAAAAAAGATCTTGCGACCGGGCGCTCCTAAGACTCAACGCGTCTAACTGGAAGGATGGATGAAAGAAAGCCTCTCGACCAAGAAAGGTTTCCCAGGAGCCTACGAAAAAGAGACCCGTGGGGTTCGGAATCCTTTCGAGGAATTCGACACCTTCACCCTCAAAAAGAGCCAAATCCCTTTGGATGAGATCGTTGAGTCCACCGAGGTCGTCATGGATCAGATCCGGCGGGGCTACGAAAAGCTCTTGGAGGAAGAAGCCAAGGAGCTCGTCTGGATGGTCCAATACAATACCATCATCAAGGCGTATGAGGTCGCTGAGAAACATGTCCGGGAGATCGATTATTCTGCGGAAGATATTGAAGATTTCTGTTTCGCCTTAGAGAATACACAGAAAATCCCGTACTTCATTCCGGGCCCTGCTGGGCTCTATATCTCCGCACTCTGTAACCATGCCAAGGAAGAGGAGATCCTGTTAAAACTTTCTGAGCTGAAAACCGAGATCAATCTAATTGGATTCCGTCTTCCGAAGGGAAAGCGATTGGTCATTGAGGGAGATGGTGGTGATTTTACCGGGATTGGCTTAGAAGGCGGGGAATTGGTTGTGGAGGGAAATACCAAGAATTGGACCGGGGCAGGGATGAGGAGCGGCAAGATCTTGGTCAAGAAGAATATTGGCCTTCATACCGGGGAATGGATGATGGGTGGTGAGATCTATGTGGGGGGAAGGATTAGAGGGTTAGGGAACATTGTGGAAGGAAAAGTTTTTGAGCGCGAGAAACTCGTCTATCCGGGGAAGGTACGCCATCCCAATCTCTATTACTGAGAACAGGGAGCTCCATGTCCGAAGAGAAGAGATATCAAGTGATCATCGACGAACTCTGGCCTAAATTGAAGAGGAAGCACCTCTATCCCGAGATCCCCGTCCCAAAGGTCGAACAGGTGACACCTTCAGCCGCGGAGGAGGAAGCAGTCGGACTGGAGATGAAGCAGAAGCAGATCACCCTCAACCCCGTGTTTTTATCCCAAACGAAAGAAAAGATGGCGGAGGAGATGGTGATCGAAGCTCTCCTTGACCATGGGATCACCCACTATACCTTCTGTCCCTGGGACTTTCACACCCACCTCATGCTCTATGCGGAGGCCAAAAAGGTCATGGGCGACAAGGAGCTGGCCAAGCAGGCGGCGAATTACTTCATCGATGTGACGGCCGACACGTATTGTGTGAAGAAGA
>CAYMTD010000092.1:0-7895 GCA_964393245.1 uncultured Syntrophaceae bacterium | reverse complement strand
TGACATATTACCGCATCACTTTCTTGAATTTATTCCTGATAGGGCATTAAACCACTATTTCAGTAAAGATTACCACATGAACGTAAGTATTGTCAAAATAAAGCGTCCGAATGATCTCGTTTCATTCATTTTTGGGCGACCACATCATACACCTGAACGGTGCTCTCCTGATAGAGAGCTTTGATCTTTGGGGAGAGGGCCTTGTGATCTGCAGAGTCTCTCCATGCGGATGCCGTCTCGAGAGATTGAAATCGGATCACCATCTGGTAAACCGCCTCTTTTTCATGCTCTTTGAGTAAGGTTACTGAAACAAAACCGGGTTGTTTAGACATAGCAACGCTATATTCGTTCTTGAAGAGAGTTTCAAAATCCTTCTCTTTTCCGGGAATAACGTTGAACGTGACGTGCCTCTCAATCATAATCAAAACCCCCCTCCGCAATTTTGATTTCGCCTGCCTGCCGCAGGCAGGGATTGCGTATTTTAGTCTCCGAACTCTGTACGGAACGTAAATTTGCCTGCCCGTCGGGCAGGCGGGCCTTCCCCACAAGAGCTTGGACTTTGCATGTTCTGTCATTCCGGACCTGATCCGGAATCCAGTCTTTTTAACCTGGATTCCTGCTTTCGCAGGAATGACATTTTTAGACGTGTTCTAAATTATTACGTTTCTTAGACGGAAACAACTCTTTTTTCTCTTTCAGATAATCTCACGGCATCCAGAACTCTCATCGTATGGAGGACCTCTTCTCCGGAGGCGACGGGCTTTCGACCTTCTCGGACCGCGTCGATAAACTCTTTGAGCTGGAGCGTGTAATTCGAGGGAATCTGGTCCCCTGAGTAGATCCGTCTACCGTTCATATCGAGATGATAACCAAAACCGAAGGGCTTCCCTGTTGAATATTCCGTTAACCTCATCACCCCTTTCGTCCCTACCAAGATCGCTTCATGAATATCTGGTGAGGTACTGAGAGAAAGATGAACAGATGCCAGTTCTCCCTGATCAAACGAGAGGAGGATATCTGCTTCATCCTCCCCTTCCCACTGATTGTTCTGTCGTGAGGTGAAGGCGCAGACCCGAAGAGGCATCTTCTTGATCCAGGTCAGGATGGAATCGATGGAGTGACTTCCCTGAAGCAAGATGACAAGTCCTCCTGCTTCCTCCGAGCGTTTCCACCAGTCGGTGGGAGGAGCGGGAAAATTGACGAGAAAGGAGATCTGGATCCGGAAAAGTTTTCCGATTTCAGGAAGGTTCTTCTGAAGTTCAAATACGGCGTCAGAGAATCGCCTGCTCTGGCCTACCATCAAGGTAATATTATTTTTCTTCGTCTCCTCTACCATCTCGCTGGCCTGTTTTGTGTTAAGGGCGAACGGTTTCTCAACGAGGATATGTTTCTTTGCTCTCGCTGCTTGGAGGACTACAGGATGGTGTAGATGGTTTGGGAGGGTGACAATGACGGCCTCAATCTCTTTGTGGGAGAGGAGATCTTCATGCTGGGGAGTAAAGAGCTTTGCTCTGAAACGCTCCTTCGCATCTTTAGCCTTCTTTTCATCCACATCGGCCACAGCGATGAGATCGACCTCATCCTTTAGATTCTCAATGGCAGCGAGATGGGCCTGTGCAACCCTTCCACAGCCGATGACCCCAAGTCGAATCTTGGTCTTAGACATCTTCCTTTTTCCCTATAATCGCTCCCCCTCAGTAAAGAGGGGAGGCGGGATTTTATCATTTCAAAAATAACTTCGGCACCCAGAGGCTAATCTGTGGAATATAGGTGATCAATGCCAACGGAATCAACAGAGCCAGGAGGAAGAGCCAAACAGCCCTGCTGATTTTCTCAAGAGAGATTTTAGCAATGCCTGAGGCGACGAAGAGGTTGACTCCTACAGGTGGGGTCGCCAGTCCGATGCTGAGATTGACCACCATCACCACCCCGAAGTGAAGCGGATCAATCCCTAACGATTTGATGAGGGGAAGCAACACCGGCACAAGAATGATGATGGTTGCGAGCGTCTCCATAATGCAGCCCATGAAAAGAAGTAAGAGGTTGATCCAGAAAAGGACGATATAAGGATTCTGTGTGAGATACTGGATCCCATCTGCCACCTTCTGGGGGATGCCTTCTGCCGTAAGAATCCAGGAAAAGAGGGAGGCATTTGCCACGAGGAGCATAATGCCCCCTGACATGATCGCCGTCTCTTTCAAAATAGGCCAGAGCCGTTCCAACTTTAATTCTCGGTAGACAAACAGGCCGATGACCAAAGAGTAAAAAACCCCTGCCCCGGCAGCTTCGGTCGGAGTAAAGATCCCCGTAAGGATACCACCGAGAACTAAGAGGGGCATCATAATAGCAGGGAGAGCTTCGATGGTCGCTTTGAAAAAACCCATCCACGTCACTTCAATCACCCGAACCGGATGATTCTGTTTAACTGCGTAATATCGAGCAACTCCCATCAATGCCAGAGTAAACATAAATCCTGGGATGAAACCAGCCAGAAAAAGGGCAGCGATTGAAACCTCTGTCATGGCTCCATAGATCACAAACGCGATGCTCGGGGGGATAATTGGGCCAACCGTTGCACCGACAGCCGTCAGTCCGGCAGCATATTCGGGTTTATACCCCTCTTTAATCATGACAGGAATCATGAAAGACCCGATGGCGGCTGTATCTGCTGCCCCTGCCCCCGTGATGCCCGAAGAAAAATCCATGGCCACCAGGGTCACGTAGCTAAGTCCACCTCTAATCCTTCCAACAAGCATATTGGAGAAGTTTACGATCCGGGGTGTGATTCCGCAGGCGTCCATTAAATTTCCTGCCAAAATGAAAAGGGGGACTGAAATGAGGAGGAATGAATTGAGGCCTACAAACATCCTCTGGGGAATAAGGACTAAGGGTAGATCAGCCCGTAGAATCGATGCAGTTCCGCTGATCCCGAGGACAAATACGATGGGAACACCGATCACCAATAAGAAGATGAAGATCAGGGTGACGAGCATTTCTATCTCTCCCTTGTTTGCCAACAAACCATGGTATTCACAACTCCGATGAAGGAAAAAAAGGCTAGGAATACAAATCCCAGGAAGATGGGGAGATAGATGAAGGCCATGGGGATGAGCATGGCCGGGCTGACGGTTTTGGTCTTGAGGCTCGTCTGAATCAAAACCGTGGAAAAGACAGAAGCCATTAAAGAAAAAGCCAGCATAATGAGGAACACGAAGAATGTTGCGCCCCTTTCCCATCTTAAGGGAAGGCGGTCTTTAACGAAGGCGACATTGATGAGTTCTCCTCGTTTGAGAGCAACACTGCCCCCAAAGAAAACCAGGTAGACGAAGAGGAAGGTGGCTAATTCATTCGACCAGTAGAGCGAAAAACCAAGGAAGTAGCGGAAAAAAACCTCTACGATAACTGTTGCGGCAAATCCGGCTAAGGCTACACCAACAAATGCAGAAAGCATTTTTTCTAAGAGGTTTCCAATCCGGTTGAGGTCATGGGTAAATTGGTTCATTTTCTTCCCTCAGGTCCCCCGCCCCCCAAGAGGGGACGGGGGGTAAAAATCAATCTAACTTCAGAATCTTATCGACCGCATCGACCCATTCCTTGGGCCATGCCTTCGTTGCTTCTGCCCGAACCGAAGCAGTGGCATCGATGTAGGGTTTCAGATCTTTAATGTAGTTGATCTTGGTTCCCTTTGCCTCCATCTTGGTGAGGGCTTCCTTATCCTGACGGAGACACTCCTCATCCATGGCCTTGGTCCATACCGGCACGGAATCCATAATGACCTTCTGGTGTTCCGGAGAGAGTTTATTGAAGGTTTTGAGACTCATCAGGAAAGCCCCCCCATTTGAAAGGATGGGGAGATAGGTGACGTACTTCTGGACTTCATAGAACTTCATGGCTTCAAGTGTGGCAGGCCCATTTTCATTTCCATCAACCACGCCCGTCTTGAGGGCGGTATAGAGCTCTCCGAAGGGAAGTGGAACAGCGCTTGCACCGAGTGCCCGGTAAGCGTCCTTATGGAGGGGAACTTCCATCGTCCGAATCTTCAGTCCTTTAAAGTCATCCAGCTTGTTAATGGGTCTGATATTGTTCATTGGGACGCGAAATGCCGGGCCAGCAATCGAAAGAGGCTTCAGATTAACCTTTTCGCCCTCGCTGATCACCTCTTTGAGCACCCATTGTCCGAGCGGGCCATGTGTGACCTTCATGAAGTGATCTGGGCCTTTGAAGATAAAAGGAAGGTTATAGATGTTGAGGACCTTAATAAATGTACCGGTGACTCCAAGAGAGGTACCCTGGAGATCGATCGTCCCCAACTGAAGCCCTTCTGTGATATCTCTTTCTCCCCCGAGCTGCCCCAGAGGGAATATCTTGACTTCCAGGGTTCCTTTCGACTTTTCCTCTACAGCTTTTGCAAATGCCTCCCCTGCGATGTGATAAGGATAGGTCACTGCATTGGCATGGCCATAACGCAGGGTGACCTTTTGCGCAGAGGCAGAGGATGCGAAGATCGCAAGTAACATCAAAAGACCAATAACCAAACAAATCTTTTTCATCTTTCCTTCCTCCTTCGTTTTGATTTCGGAATGCGGATTGCGGAATTAAGAAATCTTTTAACTCATAACTTTTAATTTTAACCTTTTAACTTTTCTTTTCAGCCTCCTTTCTTCACTAGGATCGCCGGCCTTTTGAATGAGATGCCCTCCACGGTTATGGAAAGGGTAGGGTAGAGAATAGGTCTTGTGATCATCTCGGGTCCCTTTGAGGTGGCTAAGACCGTGTCTTCCGATTTCGTTCCAGTGAGCGAAGGATTCCAGGTGAAGGGCTGGTTCTCCTGGACGATATCGGGCGTTTTGAAGTTGGTGCGGTAATCCCTGCCAGTATAGCCGATGGAGCCACCCTGGTGATGGAGTTCCCATTCTTCTGGATACCCTTTTTCTTTGTAAGACTCAATTCCTTTTTGGAGGACATCTCTTGCGAGGACCCCCGGGCGGGTATGGGCCATCAATGTGCAGTCGATCCACACATTGGCTTCGTACTTCGCTCGCAATTCTTTAGGAAGCCTCCCGAAGTAGACGAAGCGCGTGAGGGAGGCGATGAGGCCCCACTTCCGGGCATTGACCGAGACCATGAGGTAGCGGTCGATCTTTCTCTCCGTCGGGATGGGGTGGCGAAATCGATAGACACGGTCATCTGCCGCGCACATCAACGTAATCGGATCGATTCGATCTTTCCACAATTCTTTACAGAGCCTGCCCACGACCTCTGATTCCTTCTCGCCCCTCTTGGTCTTTATCACCGTTTTTTCCAAAGCTAAGGAGGCCTTTTCTCCCAGCCACCGATATCGTTCAATTTCTTCCGGTGTTAACGAATAACGCAGTCGAGCGATATCCTCCGCCAACATCGTGGCATTGGGAAATGGGACGTCACTTCCCAAAGATCCATCCCCCCGCAATTCGTTCACAAGAGCGACTTCTTGATCTTCATGCCAGGGAAATGTTTTAACAATAAATCCCTGTTTCTCCAGGCCTTCCTCTTCGATCATGCGGGGAGCTTCGATGTTGTTTGAGATGACGAATTTTGAGTTCTCCGTAATCAGGAGAGAAGTAGCCCCCACCTCGGTGGTAATTCCCACAAGATTGAGGCCCCCGCATGTCATCCAAGAGAAGTTGGCCTGACGCTTAAGAAGCAGAGCCTTCAGTCCTTTTGATCTGATAAAATCCCTGACCCTTCTCTCCTTTTCTTTGACTTCTTCTGCAAGCGCCATTGGTTCTCCTTAACAATTTCGTGAAAACAATGTTCCAGTATAAAGGGTAGAGAAAGGACTCAGCGTTCGACTGATCTTACACCAAAGTCCTCCGTTTGAGAGGGCGACCAAAGTCGCCCATACCCACTTGAACGATGGAACAGATAGACAACAAGAGTGTCATTCCCGCGTATGCGGAAATCCAGTGGTTTTCATGAAGATTTCAGGCCATCCAATTCCTGGATTCCTGCTTCCGCAGGAATGACTGATATTAACCAAATCTGGGAAACGCATCTGCTTGATGCTATAAAACGTGATAACTACTGAGCCAGGACGTCAGCCCACGTCGTGACCGTCCACTGGGTTCGAAAGAGCTCGTTAACAGCGTCCTTAGCCTTTGCGCGGAAAGAGGCTGCATCCGGAATCACCACCTGCATGCCTTTGCGCTGGAGCTCGAGAAGGTACGCGCTCTCGCCGGTCTTCATCTTGGTGTTGGCCCATTCCTCTGTCTCTTTACTAGCCCTGACGATCAGATCCTGATCTGCCCTGGAAAGTTTGTCGAAGAAAGGCTTATGGATCAGGATTCCAGCGGTCTGGACAAGGTGATTGGTGATAATCAAATGGCTCTGGACCTCATTAAGCTTGAAAGATTGGATCTGTGGTAGGTCCCCCTCGGAGGCCTCGGCTTTGCCCGTTTTGAGCGAGCTATAGAGCTCGGGCAAAGGGACGCCAATGGGGTCAGTACCGATCGCCTTCCAAACGGCCATCCAACTGGGAATGGGTGGCAGTCGAAGCTTGAGGTTGTAGACGTCAGCAGGCGTGTAGATCGGTTTCTTGGCGGTCGTCTGCCTGAGCCCCCGGAAGATGGTCGCGAGGTACTTCAAGTCGTTCTTCTCTAACTGGGCGCGCGCCGCCTGGCCCAGCTTACCGTTCCAGGCGCGCATGTAGTGGTCAAAGTCCTTCATGACATATGGGCCGGTGAAGAAGTAATAAGGCGGTGCATAGTACTCGAGAAAAGCCGTCCCGTTGGATTGCATCTCAATTTCGCCGTTTCGATTCATCTTGTTGATGTCGATTTCGCTCTTGGTCCCGGCATCGACCGACACCTCGATTCGCCCCTTACTTCCCTTCTCAACCAGCTCCTTGAACTTTTCAGCCGCCTCAACGACAATACCCCCTTTAAAAGGGCTTGCAATACGGATGGTCGTCTTCTTCTCCGGTTTGACCGTGGGGGCCATTTCTGCACAGGCGAAGAGGAAACAAACTAAAGCGATTATCGAGAAAATGAAGCCTAATCTAAGCGCTTTCATATTCTTACCTCCTTTCTTACGTTGCTATTTCTTGATCTCCTTGACCAGTTTGCCATAATACTCATCGTCACTGGCCATCAACTTCCCAAAAGCCTCTGGGCCAAGGTATGAGAGGTTTACAACCATGTCCTTTGCATTTTTCTGAAATACTGGATCGTCCATTCCCTGTTTGAAGGCATCATGAAGTTTTTTAATCACATCAGGTGGAGTGCCTTTGGGTGCGGCTAATCCCCGCCATTGCCCCATGCCGAAATCGACACCTTGTTCTTTCACGGTTGGGACATCAGGGAAGAGTTCGAATCTCTTTTCTGCGAAGAGAGCAATGATCTTCAACTTTCCTGCCTTAACATGCTCGATCCCTTCGGGTGGGGAGACTGAGACAGCATTGACATGGCCTCCAAGAATGGCGGTTACGGATGGACCTCCACCAGAAAATGGGATATGGTTAAATTTGACGCCGGCTGTCTTTTCAAACGCAAGGGCAATCAGGTGAACTCCTCCGCCCGCACCGGAATTCCCTACAGTGATCATGTCAGGGTTCTTTTTGGCATAATCTATGAACTCCATGAGACTCTTCCATGGGGCATCCGATCTCACCAAAAACATGCCTGGGTCCCTCACCACATTGATGACGGGTTCAAAACTCTTGTAGGTAAAAGCAGTGGTGACCTGATGGGGAAGGATCGTAAGTGGCGTAATCGCAGAAACAAGTGTGTAACCATCTGGCTGGGCTTTCATGCATTCTGTGTACCCGACAGCTCCTGCGCCACCCGGACGGTTCACGATGACTACGGCTTTGCCTAAGTACTTCCCTGTCGTGGCGGCCAGGGCTCGAAAAATTAAGT
>CAYMTD010000091.1:0-7964 GCA_964393245.1 uncultured Syntrophaceae bacterium | reverse complement strand
GTTCAGCATCTCACAAAACAAGGCCATTTGAGAGACCCTGAAACAACCCATGAAAGAAGTTCAGGGCATGGTTCAGGGTGACAGAATAGGGTAAATTCCAAAACTAATTTGGACAAGAGTGATAGGGGGATTGAGATGGCTTAGTCATTTGACAAACTCTATCAAAGAAGATAATTTGAGGACGATGAAAGAAATTGTTGAAGTGGCGATCGCCCTTCCTGTGTCCAAGACCTTCCATTACCGTATCCCTGAAAAGATGAAAGGCTCCCTTCAGGTGGGGATGAGAGTGCTTGTCCCTTTTAAGCAGAGAAAGGTCACAGGTTTTGTGCTTGACCTTCTCGATCATCCTCCCAAGGGGATCGAAGAAAAATTGCGGGAGGTTGACGACCTTCTCGATGAGGTTCCTCTCGTCGATCCTCAATGGCTCCGTTTCTGCCAATGGATTTCGACCTACTACCTCTACCCACTGGGAGAGGTGATTAAGACCGGCCTTCCACCGGGGCTTAACCTAAAGAGCGAGCTGATCCTCAGCCTTACACAGGAAGGGATGGACGGTTTGAGCAGAGGGGGGCTGGAGCCGAATCAGGAAAGGATCCTCAGTGAGATCCAAAAATTCGGAAAGGTGGCTTTACGAAAGATCCTGAAGATCTTCCCCGAAGAGGTTTCAAGGGCCCAACTCTTCTTCTGGAAGAGGAAAGGGCTTCTAAAGATCGAAGCGGAGGTGGAAGACAAAGAAGTTAAACCGAAATTTGAAAAAATGGTCTTACACCAAGGGGGTGGAGAGGCTCGGCGGCTTACGAAAAAAGAAACAGAGATTCTAAGATGCGTGAAAGAGTGGGGTGAAGTCCCTTATTCCGAATTGAATAAGAAATTCAAATCTCCTTCAAGGGCTGTCCAGTCTCTCATGCGTTCAGGTTTGATTGCGGTTTCGTTTAAAGAAATCCCTCGGGACCTCTCTGTTCGTCCAGACCTGAAAGCCTATCCCAAACCGGAACTGACGGTTCATCAGGAAAGCGTCCTTCATGACATTTTGAAAGGGATTCGCTCAAGACGATTCTCTCCCTTCCTCCTTCATGGTGTAACAGGAAGCGGGAAGACTGAGATCTACCTGCGGGCCATTGAAGAGGTTCTGAGCCAGGGAAGAGAGGCTATTATCCTTGTCCCGGAGATCTCGCTGACGCCTCAGCTTCTTTCGAGATTCAAAGAACGGTTCGGAGAAAACCTCAGCCTGCTTCACAGTGGTCTTGGCAGAGGAGAGCGATATGACCAATGGAGGAAGGTCTGGAAGGGAGATGTGAAGATTGCGCTGGGTGCCCGCTCTGCAATCTTTGCTCCTTTCAAAAAAGTTGGGATCATCATCGTCGATGAAGAACACGAACCCTCTTACAAACAGGAAGAGAAATTGAGATATCACGCGCGGGACCTTGCGGTGGTTCGAGCAAAGCAGGAAGAGGCCACACTCGTTTTAGGAACGGCCACCCCCTCGTTGGAATCGTTCTACAATGCAGAGAAGGGAAAGTTTCATCTCCTTTCTTTGCCGGAGAGGATCGAAGGAAAACCTCTGCCTCGGGTCGAGGTAGTGGACATGAGGGGGGAAACGGGCCTCCTTTCAGATCACCTGAAGACAGCTCTCCAGAAGAATCTTGAAGACGGGAAGCAGAGCCTTCTCTTCCTCAATCGGAGGGGATTCGCCAATTTCATCCTCTGTCCAGATTGCGGTCTCACCTTCAAATGCCCCAACTGCAGTGTGACCCTCACCCACCATTTAACAGATCTCTCTCTCCGATGCCATTATTGCGATTATCATATTCCTGCACCAGGAAGTTGCCCCCGATGCCGGGGGGATCGTCTCAGGGGGATGGGAATCGGAACAGAGCGTTTAGAACAAGAGATTCGGCACTTATTCCCCGACGCTCGGGTGGACAGGATGGATCGCGATACCACCTCACGAAGGCGCGCCCATCAGCAGATCCTCAAACGGCTTGAGTCGGGAAAGATTGATATCTTAGTGGGAACGCAGATGATCGTCAAAGGCCATGACTATCCAAATGTGACCTTTGTGGGGGTGGTTTCTGCCGATACCTCCCTTCATTTCCCTGACTTTCGCTCAAGCGAGAGGACCTTTCAACTTCTCACCCAGGTCGCGGGGCGAGCAGGAAGAGGAGATATCCTGGGTGAAGTGGTTATTCAAACCTTCAATCCAGATCACTACAGTATTTTGAAAGCGAAGGTTCACGATTTCACCGGGTTTTATCAAGAAGAGTGCCAGTTCCGAAAAGCCCTTGATTATCCCCCATTCTCCAGGCTCATCAATTTCAGATTGAGCGGGAATAGTGAAAAACGGACAAAGACGAATGCTGAAGCGTTGGGAGGGATTGGACGGGATTTATTGAAGAAGAGGTATCCAAAGGGCATCGAGATCCTGGGTCCAAGTGCTGCCCCTTTTGCCAAGATGAAAGGTAAATTTCGATGGCAGATGCTCGTCAAGGGGAAATCTTCCCAGTTGTTGCATCAATTCGCTCAGGAATTGGCGTCACATATAGAGAGTCAAGAAAAAGCAGGAGGGGTCCGTTTGGATATTGATGTGGATCCCGTATTCATCCTATAATTTGAACCCTTAGGTTGGAGGTTTGAGGTTTGTGAATGAGGGGTGAGCAATGATCGATCGGAGGAAGGGTTATTTCAATAGAGAAATGGAGACCATGTCAGAAAGGAAAAGGGAGGCCCATCTTAAAAAAAGGGTCTCCGAGATCCTTCGCTACGGATACCGCCATTCGAAGTGGATTCGCGCGAGGTTCGATGGATTAGGGTTGGAGGCCGAAGAGATCGCGGATCTCAAAGAGCTGGAGAGGTTACCCATTACTAAGAAAGCAGATTTGGTTTATGCTCAGAAAGAATCCCCTCCCTTCGGAGGATTTGAGGTCATTTCTAAGAAAGGCTTGAGAAGAATCTACATGTCCCCCGGGCCAGTATTTGAGCCTGGGGAGTGGGACTACCGGGATGTCCGTTGGGCCCAGGCTCTCTATGCCTGCGGTCTAAGAAAAGGCGATGTTGTTCTTAATACCTTCAACTACCACGTCACCCCATTAGCCCTCATGCTCGATGAGTCCCTTAAGATGCTCGGCGCGACGGTGGTACCCGCTGGGCCTGGGAACATCTCGATGCAGATCCAACTGATGCGACAACTCCGCGTGACAGCATTTGTGGGAACCCCCAGTTTCTTGATGGCCATTGCCGATGCGGCAGAGGGGATGTGCCTCGATCTCAAAAAGGATCTCTCTCTGAAGGTCGCCTTTGTGGGGGCGGAGATGTTCCCGGAATCTCTCCGGCAGAAGCTGGAGGGAAAGCTCAATATCCTCGTGCGCCAGGGTTATGGCACCGTCGATGTAGGTTGTCTTGGATATGAATGTCCGGAGAGAAGCGGGATGCATATTCCCGAGGATGTGATGGTGGAGATCGTGGATACAGAGACAGGGAAGCAGTTAGAGATCGGTGCTACCGGAGAGATCGTCGCCACCACTTTCAGCAGGACCTTCCCGATGATTCGCTTTGCCACGGGCGACCTTTCCTATTTGATCAAAGGCTCCTGTCCGTGCGGCCGTACTTCGATGCGGCTTGGAAGAATTATGGGCCGCACCGATCAGGTGACCAAAGTGTTTGGGATTTTCATTCATCCCTGGCAGGTGGACGAAGTGATGGCAAGATTTCCCGCGGTGGCGAACTTCCAAATTGTGGTCACCAGAAAAGACTACCGCGATGAGATGACCGTTTATATCGAATTGAAGGAGGAGGTGGCTGATAAGGTCAACTTGAAGAGGGGAATTGAGAGAGAGATCCAAGAAGTACTTAAGGTGAAGGGAGAGGTGGTCTTTACGGTGAAGGGGGGCATTCCGGATCGAGCCAAGAAGATCGATGACCGAAGGATTTGGGAGTAGAATGGATGGGGAGCGAAGGGAAGATTAAGGTGGGTGGGATTATGGCCAGCACAGGCCTTGCAACGGTGAGCATCCTCTCCATTCCGGATCGTCCCGATGTGACCGGAACGATCCTACATGCCATGGGAAAACAGAATATCAACATCGAATTTATCGTCCTGACCGCCGACATTGAAGGAAACGGGAACATGACCTTTTGTATCGATCAGAAATATTTGGAGGAAGCCATTGAAGTGCTCGAAAAAGTCAAACCCCTGATTGAGGCAAAAGGGATCTCCTACCAACCGAATGTAGCGATGATCAGCGTTTTCGGTCCTCATTTTAGAGAAAGACCCATGATCTCCGGTCTTATGTTTCATGCCCTTGGATCCTCAGGGATCAATGTCTTGGCCATCAGCACATCCATCTCCAGTTGCTGCTGTTTGATTCAAGCCAGCGAAATTGAGGATGCCATGAGGGTTCTGCACGAGACCTTTGAGGCTCCCCACCAGGTGACGAAGTTTGCACCTTGATTCGTTTTGAATTTTGTTAAAGGGGGATTAGAGGTAGACCATGGAGAAGGCTCTTGGGAGATTGGCTGAGCAGCTTTTGGCCTTCGATGAAGCCTCTCTGGCGAATCTCAGGGAAAAGTATCGGTCGAGAATTGAACAATTTGATGGAACGAAGGATTGGGAGAAGGCGGTAGTCATCTATTGTATGATCAATGCCATCAGCCTAAAAAACACGCTCTTCAATGAGAATATGCTCAAAAGAAAGAGAGGAAAGGATAAACCTTTTCCTCCCTCAGGACGCCCTCGGTTGAAGCGGGTGAAATAACAGACCCTCTTTGCCCCCGTTCGCTCTTCTCGGGCCTCTACTCCCTAACCCTTCTCCACAAGCCAATTTTGCTCTCAGGTCGGACTTCGCGTGTACCACGACCTTCTCAACCCTAAAGGGATGCCATTTTTGAAGGATCAGCTATAAAATATTCCATATTTTTCAAATGTTACATTTATAGAACGTAGTCATGTTACCTTTCACTTACGCAGCTATAGGGTGGAGTCTCTCCGCTCCTTGAACAGATCTCTTTGAAGCTCCATTCTCCTTCTCGCCTACTAAAGCTTGAACCCGTTTTGTCCCCTACCACAATCCCTTGTGTTGAAAAACTTGACAAAAGCATGGGCAGCGTGTTAGGATGTTGTTACTTTCAGGGCTGGGTACCTTAAGCAAGGAGGCTGGATATGGAGCTTAACGAACCGTTAATACGGGAAGGGCATCCGCCCCATCCTGCGGGAGACAAGAGAATAAGGACTCTCCTCCCTCGGGTTTTCAGGGCTACCCTCTTAGTCGTCATCTTCCTCCTCTCCTTCCATCTCCCGCCAGTCCATTTTGAATCCCGGAACAGACAAGAAGCCATCAAGGAGATTCTTACTGTTCTTGAGAGGCATCCAACGGGGCTGGCAAATGTGACAAAGGAGGAGCTGGCGGAGGTTATCTATGAGGAGGCGACCCGGCACAACCAAGACCCGAAATTCATTTTGGCGGTCATTGCCATTGAAAGCGAGTTTAAGACTTGGGCGGTCTCAGTGAAAGGTGCCAAGGGGTTGATGCAGATCATGCCGGAAGTGGGACAGCTCCTCGCTGAGGAAATAGGAATTGAATGGAGCGGGGACCGGACCCTTTTTAATCCCTTTCTCAATATCAGGATGGGCGTCTACTACCTCTCCCAGTTGACGCGTCATTTCAATGATCCAAGAATTGCTCTGACAGCGTACAATTATGGACCCACCTATGTCCAGGAGCTTATCCAACGAAACGAGGGACTTCCCCCGTATTATTACCGTCGGATCCTTTCTGTCTACCATACGCTTTAGGTCTGACAAGGGGGGAACTTCCTCCGAAAGGGTCCCCCACTCTTGTCCCATCCCGTCATATTAGAATTTCATCAAGATTTGTGGTAATTTAAGATATATACAAACGGATTTATTCCGTTGACTGTACCAAAGGACCACCTTCACATGGCTTTCATACCATCCTATGTTCCTCTTTTTGAGAAAGGGGAACTCAGCCAAAGGGTCCGGGTTCTCCAGGAGTTTCTTAGGGAATGTCGGCTCTGTCCAAGAGAATGCCGGGTCAACCGCTTCGATGGGGAAACAGGATATTGTGGGGCTCGCTCCGAGCTGATGGTCTCCAGTGCCTTTCCCCATTTTGGCGAAGAGCCTCCTCTGGTCGGTTATCATGGCTCCGGAACCATTTTCCTGACCCATTGTAACCTCCGTTGTATCTTCTGCCAGAACTACGACATCAGCCATCTGGGCAGGGGGGAACAGATCACGCCTTTTGATGTGGCGCGGGCCATGGTGAAACTTCAGGAGATGGGGTGCCATAATATCAACTTCGTCACCCCTACCCACTACTCCCCTCAGATCGTCGCCTCCCTTACCAAGGCAGTTGAGATGGGTCTGCACCTTCCCATCGTTTATAACTGTTCCGGATATGAATCGATTGAGGTCATCCGCCTCCTGGAGGGAATTGTGGACATCTACATGCCGGATATAAAATTTATGGACGAAAAATATTCAACACGCTATTCGAACGCTCCGGACTACCCTGAGGTAGTCAGGAAGGTCCTCAAAGAGATGCACCGCCAGGTTGGGGATCTCACGACCAATCAGAAAGGGGTTGCTGAAAGAGGGCTTTTGATTCGGCACCTGGTCATGCCCGGAGGGGTTGCCTCTACGGAATCCGTTCTGAAGTTCATTTCGGAGGAGATCTCTGTCCATTCCTATGTAAACATCATGGATCAATACCGCCCTGAGTATCGAGCCCATGAGTATCCTGAGATCAGCCGTCGGATTACCCATAAGGAGTACCTGGAAGCCATTCAATTAGCCAAGGGCTTCCGCCTCTATCGAGGGTTCTAAGTGGAATCAGCAAAGATTCTCAAAGAGCTTCAATCCCTAAAGAAGAGGGTCCAGCGTCTAACCGAGGAGATCGAAACTCTCAAGACCTTATCGATCGAGGATTCCTTCTCCGTTGAGGGGATGCTCCGCATGAGAGGGATCCAGGTGTTTCGAAAAAATCCCAGCGACCGTCTCTTCTTTTCTCCAGAGCTTCCCTCTCTGCATAAGAATCAGTTTTATGAGGCGATGAAAAAGTACTCCTTCCGTCTTGTCCTGCGAGACATGATCAAACATCAGGATCGTTTTCGTATTCAGGATCTGACTCACTACTGTTCTCCAAAGGTGGCGCAGGGATACTGCGATCTCCTATCTGAAATGGGAGCGATTCAAAAAGATAAAACAGGTAGATATCGAACCCAGGTCTCCCCCATTTACAGCTTCGGACCGACTCTGGAATGGTTTATCGCTGAGATGTTTAAGAGGGAATTTGCTTCTCCTTCCCTTCACGGGGTCCATGTAAAAAAGACTCCTTCCGGAGGGGATTATGACGTCATCGCCTCCTGGAACAGAAGATTAATCTATGTCGAGGTAAAATCTTCTCCTCCCAAGGGGGTGGAGCTCGGTGAGGTGAAAACCTTCTTTTCGAGAATTGATGATCTTCTCCCAGAGGTAGCCATCCTTTTCAATGATACTCAGTTGCGGATGAAGGATAAACTGGTTGTGATGTTCGAGGAGGAGCTGGAGAGGAGGTATGGAAAGGAAGCGAAGACGCTTCATCCTGTTGAGCGCCTGGTGGAAGAACTTTTCCATGTCCGGCATCGGATCTTTATCGTGAATAGTAAGAAGGATGTGGTGGATAACTTTCGCGTCTGTTTGAGAGACCATCTTCAATACGGAGGCGGGCAGCCATGAAGAATAAAGAGCTCGCAGATCTCTTCAATAAGATGGCTGACATCCTGGAATTCAAGAATGAAAACCCTTTCAAAATCGGTGCCTATCGAAAGGCCTCTCGTGTTCTCGGGGACCTCACACAGGATATCCAGGAGATTGCGGAGAGCGGAGAACTGAAGAAGGTCCCGGGGATTGGCGAAGGGATGGCCCAGAAGATCGAAGAGTATCTCAAGACGGGAAAGATCTCCAAATATGA
>CAYMTD010000090.1:0-7973 GCA_964393245.1 uncultured Syntrophaceae bacterium | reverse complement strand
GAAAACCAAGGTCGATACCAATCCCTGGCGGAAACATGGAAATATACCGCTGTAAATAATAGTTCGGAGTTCGGGGAAATGAGTTCGGAGTTAAACCCAAATTGAGCAATTACGCTTGACCCCTTGAACCCTGGAACCCTTGAATCCTCGGACCCTGTGATGGAGCAAAATTATGTCCAAGAACATTCGAGAAGAGTTTGAACGCTGGGAAAAGACAACCCTAAACAAAACCCTCTCAAAAGCGCCAGAGCGGGAACCCTCCTTCAAGACGACTTCCCATATTGAACTGAAGCGCCTCTTTACCCCTCTGGATATTGCTGACTTGGATTACTGCGGTGAGCTGGGATTTCCCGGGGAATTCCCGTTCACCCGAGGCGTCCAGCCTACGATGTATCGGGGGCGCCTCTGGACGATGCGCCAATACGCTGGATTTGCAACAGCGGAAGAGACGAATAGGCGGTATAAATACCTCTTGCAACAGGGACAGACAGGATTGAGCGTCGCCTTCGACCTTCCCACACAAATCGGCTACGACTCCAATCATCCTTTAGCAGATGGGGAGGTTGGAAAGGTCGGGGTCGCTATTGATACTCTGAAAGATATGGAGATTCTCTTCGACGGCATCCCCCTGGACAAGGTCTCCACCTCCATGACGATCAACTCCACAGCGGCCGTCCTTCTGACGATGTATATCGCGGTGGCAGAAAAACAGGGCGTAAAATCGGAAGTTCTTCAGGGAACGATCCAAAACGATGTGCTGAAAGAATATGCGGCCAGAGGGACTTATATTTTTCCACCTCTTGAATCGATGCGCATCGTGACGGATATCTTCGCCTTCTCCAAGGATCGCGTCCCTCGGTGGAATATGATCAGCATCAGCGGTTACCACATGCGCGAGGCCGGGTGCACCGCTGTCCAGGAAGTTGCCTTCACACTTGCTGACGGGATTGCTTATGTGGAGGCAGCCATCAGAGCTGGTCTCGATGTGGACTCCTTTGCCTCCAGGCTCGCCTTCTTCTTCTGCTGCCACAACAACTTCATTGAGGAGGTAGCCAAATTCCGCGCTGCTCGCAGGCTCTGGGCAAAGATCATGAAAGAACGTTTTAAGGCAAAGAGGGATGAGTCCTGTATGTTGCGGTTCCATACGCAGACCGCCGGCTGTTCCCTCACGGCTCAACAGCCTGACAACAATGTAGTAAGAGTTGCCTTCCAAGCCCTGGCTGCTGTGTTAGGCGGAACTCAATCGCTCCACACCAATTCCAGAGATGAAGCCTATGCTCTCCCCACAGAAGATTCGGTGAGGATTGCCCTGAGAACCCAGCAGATCATTGCCTACGAAAGCGGGGTAGCCGATATGATCGATCCTCTGGCCGGATCCTATGCCGTCGAGTCCCTGACCAACGAAATAGAGAGAAAGTCCATCGAATATATCGAGAAGATCGATGCCATGGGTGGAGCCATCAAGGCAATTGAATCGGGTTTCATTCAGGGGGAGATCGCGGAGAGTGCTTATCAATACCAAAAAGAGATTGAAACCAAGAAAAGAATTATTGTGGGACTCAATCAATTTCAAATTGAAGAACAACCCCTCATGGATATCCTCCGAATCCAGCCTGAAGTGGAGCGATATCAGAAAGAGAAACTTGCGAGAGTCAAAAGCGAAAGGGATAACGCAAAGGTAAAGGAAGCCCTTGCCGCTTTGAAGAAGGCCGCCCGCGGGACGGATAACGTGGTTCCTCCCATCTTAGAGGCCGTCAAGGCCTATGCCACCATTGGCGAAATCTCAGATACGCTTAGGGAGATATTCGGAGAATACCGAGAAAGATAATCGAATGCGGAGTGCGGAATGTAACTCAGCCCTTCAGGGCTGATTCATCAGGGCTAAAGCCCCGAGTTACACTGCGCATTGCGAATTCCGCATCAGGAAATGGGGGTAAAGTATGTCTCGCAAGATCCGAGTGCTCGTTGCAAAACCAGGATTGGATGGTCACGATAGAGGGGCAAAGGTCATCGCGCGGGCTCTCAGGGACGCGGGGATGGAGGTCATCTATACGGGAATCCGTCAAACTCCTGAACAGATCGCCAGTGCGGCCATTCAGGAGGCTGTGGATATCGTAGGCCTATCCAGTCTTTCAGGGGCTCATTTAGCCCTCTTCCCAAAGGTGGTCCAGATTCTCAAAGAAAAAGGCGCTGAAGATATCATCGTTTTTGGAGGAGGGATCATCCCTGTCGATGATATTCCGGTTCTGAAAAAAGCTGGCATCCGTGAGATCTTCCAACCCGGCGCCTCCACCGAAGACATCATCAAATACATCCAGAAGACTGTCCAATTGGAATAATGAAATTCTGGAATATTGGATCGATAGCTACTGCCCAAGCAGGAGGAAAACATGCTAAGGAAAATCAACCATATTGCCATTGCCGTCAATAACATTGAGGAGGCAGCCAAATTCTACCAAGAAGTGATGGGGCTCAGCCTCTCCGGGGTTGAAGTGGTCACCGCCCAGAAAACAAAGGTGGGATTCTTCAAAATCGGTGAGTCAAATATCGAACTCGTGCAGCCTGCAGAGCCTGATTCTCCCCTGGTGAAGTTTCTGGAGACCAAAGGTCCGGGAATCCATCACATCTGTTTCGAGGTTGACGATGTGGAAGCAGAGGTGAAGGCCTTTCTCGAAAAAGGGGCGACCATGGTTGACCAGAAACCCCGGCCAGGCGCTCACAACACGAAAGTCGCCTTTGTCCATCCCAAGTCCTCCAGCGGTGTTCTCATCGAACTCTGCGAACTTCCTAAAGAGCACTGAACTCGTTTGCTAAGTTTCTTGGGTTTGCTGGGTTTCTCCAGTTAACCCCCCGAAGAACTCAATAAACTCAACCAACCGAGGAGGCCCTGGTATTGCGCTATCTGCTCTATTGGAAATGGAAATTTTTGTTTGAAACGGGCCTAATTTTTCTTATAATAGGCCAATCCATATATCTTATACCAAAGGAGGTACGATATGAGGAGATGCATCGTATTGTTGATGGTTGTAGTGGCTGTCGTTTTCGCAACCCATTCCCTTACGCGTGGAGCGGAGGTGATCAAGCTGAAGGCCGCCAATTACCTTCCGGTCACTCACCCCATGTCCGTTCTGAGCGGGTGGTTTTGCGACGAGGTGAAGAAGCGGACAAACGGCCAGGTGGAAATCACGTACCACCCCGGGGGCACGCTTCTCAACCCAGTCAAGATGTATGATGGCGTGCTCACGGGCATTACAGATCTCGGCTTCTCTCACATTCAATATACGCGCGGGCGTTTCCCTGTGACAGAAGTTTTCGATCTGCCTCTCGGGTTCCCAAGTGGTTGGGTAGACACACGGGTGGCCACCGATTTCTTCAACAGGTACAAACCGAAGGAGTGGGATGATGTCCAGGTTCTTTATCTGACTACTTCTGGACCCATCATCCTTCAGACCATCAGCAAACCTGTCAGGACGCTGGAGGACATCAAGGGTATCAAGATCAGGGCGGTGGGACAGATGAGTGACATCATTAAGGCCCTGGGTGGTATTCCGGTCCCTCTTCAGATGCCGGATGTCTACGACTCCTTAAGAAGAGGCGTCATCGAGGGGGTTACGGTGGATCTTTCCACCCTTAAGTACTGGAAGTTTGCAGAGGTGACGAAGTACGTAACGGCAGATTGGCAACTCGGAACGGGGATTACGTTCTATTGGGTCATGAACAAAAGCAAATGGAACGCCCTATCCCCTGACATGCAGAAGATTGTCACCGAGGTGGCGACCGAAGCCAGAAATAAGCAAGCAGCCCTCTGGGACTCGATGGATATAGAGGGAAGGGACTTATTCACGAGCAAGGGTGGACAGATGATCGACCTTTCCGGTGCCGAGGCTGCCAGGTGGATCAGAGCTGTTGAACCGGTGATAGGAGAGTACAAGAAGAGCATGGTTTCCAAAGGGTATAAGGACACCGACGTGGATGGCTGGGTGAAATTCATCAAGGAGCGTATCGCGTACTGGCACAAAGAGCAGAAGGCGAGAAAGATACCCTCTGCGTTCTAATCAACATATTTCGCCGATAACGAAAATCCCCCCTTCCCCCGTTTGCTAAAGCCTGCCTTCCGGTAGGCAGGGGGGGTGAGGGGGGATTTGATTTGAACGGTGTACCTATAAGGAGGAATGATGGTTAACTCAACCGATATCTTGCGATCCGCCAGTAAGCTTTTAAACATTATTGCGGGTATATCGGTCACCGTTATGATGTTCTTGACCGTTGCGGATGTGGTTCTAAGGGCAGGAGGCCGCCCCATTATCGGGACTTATGAAATCGTGGCCCTGCTCCTTGCGATCGTAATCGGCTTCGGGATTCCACAGGTCTCTCTTGACAGAGGGCATGTGTATATGGAGTTCCTTTCGGAGAAATTCCCCGGCCCCGCAAAGAAGATGATGAACACGTTTACGCGTGTGCTCTGTCTGGTTCTGTTTGCATTCATCGGGGTGAACTTGTTCAACGTGGGGGCCGGATTTCGGGCATCTGGGGAAGTTTCACCTACCATCCAGCTCCCCTTTTACCCTGTCGCCTATGCTGTAGCCGTGTGTTGTCTGCTTGAGTGTTGCGTCTTTCTCTTTGAGATCGTCAGGATCTGGAAGGGTCATTATGAGTGAGATTACGGTAGGGATTATCGCTCTTGTTGTGCTGCTCCTTTTTTTCTCGACGGGCATCGAGTTAGGCTTTGCCATGGCACTGGTCGGCTTTGTGGGTTTTGCCTACCTGAATGGGTTTTATGCCGCGATCAACCTCCTTTCAAGAGATATGTTTGATGTCATCACCAACTACGGCTACACCGTCTTTCCACTCTTTATTTTGATGGGACAGATCGGCTTCAACGCCGGTATAGCAGCCAGGCTCTATGATGCTGCGCACAAATTCGTGGGCCATATCCCCGGCGGACTGGCGACGGCAACGGTCATAGGGGCAACGGCCTTTAAGGCCATCTGCGGCTCGTCTGCAGCCACCTCAGCAACCTTCGCGGGCGTTGCCATTCCGGAGATGGATCGATATGGTTACGACAGGAGACTCTCTTCTGGAATCGTTGCGACCGTTGGGACGCTCGGTGTCATCATACCGCCGAGCGTCACGCTGATCATATTGGGCATTCTCACAGAGCAGTCCATTGGACAGCTCTTCATCGCCGGCATCATCCCGGGGCTGATCATTGCGGCACTCTTCATTGTCATCGTTTACGGATGGGCAAGAATCAATCCCGCGATTGCACCCAGGTCAGAAAGATTTTCGTGGGCAGTCCGGATGCGCTCTATCCCTGAGATATTTTGGGTACTGGTCGTGTTTATTTTAGTCGTCGGTGGAATCATGCAAGGTTATTTCACCCCCACGGAAGCAGGAGGGGTTGGCGCCTTCGCGGTGCTTCTTCTCGCTGTCCTAAAACGGGATATGACCTTCAAGAAATACTTCAAATCAGTAAAGGAGGCGGTCCGCACTGCTATCATGGTGCTGATGCTCATTGCAGGTTCCACAGTGCTCGGCCATTTTATTACAGTAACCACCATTCCCCAGGCCGCGGCAGACTGGATTGCAACCCTCCCTCTCAACCGATACCTCATCATGATTCTCATCTGCCTTGTGTTCGAATTAGGCGGATCGATCATTGATGATCTGACCTTTCTAATCCTTGCCACCCCCATCTTTTATCCTGCAGTTCTCAAACTTGGTTTTCATCCCCTGTGGTTTGGGATCGTGATCGGCGTTGTCGCCATGATCGGCGTCGTGATCCCGCCGGTGGCGATCTGTGTCTTCGTGGTGAAAAATATAACGAAGATCCCCATGGGGACGATTTATAAAGGAGTCACGCCATTCCTGATCTCCCTCATTCTCGTCTGGGGCCTGCTCTTTTTCTTCCCCGAACTGGCTCTCTGGCTTCCATCGGTATTCTACAAATGAAAGGAAAACACCAATGAATTCCCGAGAAAGAGTTCTTACCACGATCCGTCATCAAGAACCGGATCGAGTCCCCCTCTTCTTCAATGCCATCGAGGCAAAGTTTGTGCGCGCCATCAGCCAGGGAGACATGGTGAAGGCCTGGAATCAACTGGGTGTGGATGTGTTCGTCATCGCACGTCGGGCATGGTGCGGAAATACACCAACTGGACTCGGATACTCTCCTGATCCGCCCCCTCCAGAGGAATCCCTCGGGGGCGCCATCTACGCCGGGTGGAATGGGATCGACGAATTCGGCAGAAGATGGGAACACGGAAGATACGTTGGAGGCGCCGTAGCCAACCGGGAGGACCTCCGAAAATATTCACCTGAGCCGAGACTCGACGAACGGTACAACCGCACAGTGATGGAGGATTGGAAGAAGAACCATTCTGATCACGCCTTCGCCCTCTTCTCTCACAGCGGTCCTCTCGGTTTAACCATTGAAGCCTTTGGGCTCATTAACTTCTCCTATGCCCTCTTTGACAAAAGGGCCTTGATTCACGAGAGTGCAGAATTAAAGACGGAGTGGTTTATTCAAACGTCGAAGTATGCCGTAGAGTTGGGAGTAGACTTCATCATCATGGGCGATGACATGGGCTTTAAGGGACATGGATATGTATCTCCTTCTGACTTCAGAGAACTTGGCTTTCCATACTATCGCCGAATCGTAGACTCTCTTTCTGTTCCTGTGTTTTGGCATTCAGAAGGGTATATCCGGGATTACATTCCCATGGCTGTCGAAGCAGGGATTAAAGGGCTTCATGGCCTTGAACCCGAGGCGGGAATGAATATGGGGGAGATCAAGAAGGAGTTCGGTAAGGATCTGGTCCTCATGGGAAATGCGGATGGAAACCAGATCCTGTGTCAATCCAATTTGGAGTTAGTTCGCAACGAGGTGGATCGTTGCTTGAAAGAGGGAATGGAGGGAGGCGGCTACATATTCTCCATTGCAGGATCAGCCCATGAGGGCATCCAGTTAGAGGCCCTGATTGAAATGTGTCGCTATCTTCATCAAGTCGGAGTCTATTCTAAGTAAAGAGCCCCGTCCCGTGGGCGGGGCTTTGGAATCCCAAAGATTTAGAACCAAAAACGAGATCCCGAAACAAGCTCGGGATGACAAAAAAGAGAGCCAACCCGGTTGTCATGCTGAACTCGTTTCAGCATCTGGTCAAATTTTCTTCTGCCTTTGGCAGACGTAGCTTTCATCCTCGTCCCTATCTACCGGCGGGCAGGCACAGGACAGGGTTTTCAGGTACGGTCTTAATAAATTTCAAATAGATGGAGGGAAAAATGGTCGATCAAGAAAAGTTTTATGCCTTGCTTTCTCAAGGGAAGATGGAGGAAGTGAAGAAATTGACTCAAGAGACACTCGATGGAGGGGAATCTCCGGAGGCCATAGTTAAGCAGGGTCTGATCCCAGCGATGGAACGGATTGGAGTGAAATTTAGAAACGGTGAGGTCTACATCCCTGAAGTCCTCATCGCGGCGAGGGCGATGCATGCCGGAATGGATGTTTTGAAGCCTATCCTCTCAAAATCCAATAGCCCCATGATGGGGAAGGTTGTGATTGGAACCGTGAAGGGCGATCTTCACGACATTGGTAAGAATCTGGTCATCATGATGCTCGAGGGAGGGGGGTTCGAAGTGGTGGATCTGGGCATTGATGTTTCGGCGCAGAAATTCATAGAGGCTATCAGAGATCATCACCCGCAGGTGGTGGGGATGTCGGCGCTGCTTACGACGACCATGAGTGAGATGAAAAATATTATTCAGGCCATTGACTGGACTGGATTGAAGAATCAGGTCAAGACCATTGTCGGAGGGGCGCCACTTACAGAGAAGTTTGCCAAGGAGATCGGCGCCGATGGGTATGCCCCGGATGCTGCCTCTGCCGTGGATGTGGTGAAGTCCTTGGTTTCACAAAGACTGTAACTCAGGGCTTCAGCCCTGATTATCAGCCCTGAAGGGCTGAGTTACAGAAG
>CAYMTD010000089.1:0-7978 GCA_964393245.1 uncultured Syntrophaceae bacterium | reverse complement strand
AGTATATCAAAATCCCAAGACCTAATTTTCAAAAAGAAAATATCCAGGAGGTGGCGGAGGCAGCGTTGCAAACAGTTTCTGACGAGATGGCGGAGAAAGGGATCTTCTATAGGCTGGAGACGACTGGATTGAAAAGCGAAGGGAATCTCTACGTCGATAAAGGATTATTGATTCTGGCCCTTTCCCACCTCTTTAGAAATTCCATGGAGGCGATGACCTCCATTCCCTCCCGGGAAAGGAAGAAAGAGGTGAGGGTCGAACTCTTGGAGGCGGAAGAGGAAGTCGGCGTTTCCGTTAGTGATCGGGGAGAGGGGATTGCCAAGAAGGATCTCGGTCACATCTTTGAACCCTTCTTTTCCACTCGACCCGAGCAGATCGGATTGGGTCTCACCTTCGTTAAAAGAGTGATGGAGGAGCACGGGGGGAGAATCCGGGTGAACAGTCGGCTAAAGAAGGGGACGACCGTTACGCTCCTTTTCCAAAAGGACCGTCGAAGGAAAATTCGCCGTGAACTTCTTTCGCCGGAAGCCTCCGCTTAGTGTCCCCTTCGGGGATGGTGAAAACCCCTCGCCTTCAAGGCGAGGGTGGTTCAGTAAAGTCTAAATACTTTCCCACCCCTTCATTCTCACGTGGCTTTGGAGCCCCTCATCCGTCACGCCGGCACGAAGCGCGATCAGATGCCCAATTTTTTTGGGCAGAGGGTTGACAACCCCATCCTACGGGTTAAAATAGGTTAGGCTTAGGTTTTTGGATTCCGTTGAGGAGCGGCATGGGGAGTGAGTTAATGGAAGTCAAGGTGATGGGCATCGTGGTTGACCCGAAGGCATCCAATCCTGTCGTCATCTTGGTGGACCTTGCGGGCAAGAAGGCTCTGCCGATCTGGATCGGAGTTTTTGAAGCCGAAGCAATTTCAAGAGGGCTCGAGGATGTGGTAACCCTTCGCCCCATGACACACGACCTGATGAAACAGATATTGGACACCTTCCGGGTTTCTGTCACTCGAGTGGTCATCCATGATATCAAGGACAATACATTTTACGCAAACCTTCACCTCAGCGTCGATGAGAGGGAATTGATTGTGGACAGCCGCCCCAGCGATGCCATCGCCCTTGCCGTAAGGGTGAAGGCACCCATCTTTGTCACGGAATCTGTTGTCGAAGCGACGAAAGACCTGGGAAGCTTTGCCTCGCAACTTTTGGAAGGGCGGGATGAGTTAAAGGCGATCATCGAGAACATGAAGGAAGAAGATTTTGGGAAGTATAAGATGTAAGCTAACGAGATGGTATGTGACCCACCTGGCCCTCGGCGAACCCTGATACCTTGGTCATCGGATGTCCGTCCCCACCCAGTTGAGTAGCTTGCCGACTTCAAAGCGCTATAGCGATACATTAAACCTGAATTCCCATTTTTCTCGCCTCCCTTTTGGATAATATCTTTTCCAGATCTGACAAATTGTCAACCTGATAGACCTGTTATTGGATTTTGCTCCACATTGTAAGGACTCAACTAATCTATTGATGTCAATGGGTTATCGGCAAGAAGCCTCCGAGGGATCTGTTTGGCATATAATTTGCTCAAAATCCGTTAAATTGAACATAAATGGAGGGAATTCAATGTCTTTAACGGAAAAGGATGTTGTTTTAACCACAGAAGAAGCGATTGAATATTTGAAAATCTCCAAGCCTACATTCCTCAAATATATCCGTCTGGGAAAAATTAGGGCCATCAAAGCAGGAAAGGGTTGGAGGATTCTGCTTTCTGAGCTGAACCGATTCTTAAAAGGAGAGGAAAGCAAATGAGATTTAAACGATTACTTATCAATGTTCAAGTGGGGTTTTTTCTTCTTCTCTCCATTTTATCCTTTTTTTTAGAAATCGCTCATGCGAATGATTCGAAAAAAAAGATTCAAATCGGAATCCTCCAGTGGACAGAATCTCCAGTAGCCTACACATGGACCCGCGAGGGATTTGTCGAGGGGATGAAAGCTTTAGGGTATGAAGAAGGCAAAAATGTCCATCTTGACATCAAGGTTGCGGGAGGGGATAAAGAAAAAGCCAAGGAGATTGTAAAGGTTTTTGTAGAGAGAAAAGTTGATCTTATCTGTGCCCTTGGCACCATCCCTTCTTTAGTGGCTCTCGAAATGACAAAAGAGATTCCCATTGTCTATTCCATTGTAGGGGAACCAAAAGGCACAGGGATCATCGAGTCGTGGCTATCTTCAGGGAAAAATATCACCGGGGTTTCTATGAAAATACCTGCGGAGAAACAACTGGAGATGCTGAAAAAGGCGATGCCGAATGTAAGGCGTCTTGGAATTCTCTTCTGTTGTAGCCAGCCCCAAGCGATCATTACGGCTCAAGAAGCAATCAAGGCTGCCAAGAAATTAGGCCTCTCAACCCATTCCTACTCGCTCCGTGGTGATCATTTAGATCGGCTTTCCTCGGTTACGGGGAATTTGGCTCAAGGGGTCGACGCAATTTACATCCCGACAGATCCCGTGCTGAACGCCAGAGAGAATCTCACTAAGATTATCGAAATTGCGTCCAAATTTAGAGTCCCTGTTATTACGGTCAGCAATGAGTCAGTGGAGTCTGGGGCGCTGATGGCTTTGCACTGCGATTTTAGAGAGATAGGGAAACAGGCCGCACCCATGGCGGCAAAAATCCTTAAGGGGGTGAAGCCCATGGACATTCCCTCCCAGATGCCGCTGAGTCATCGGTTGACTGTGAATCTAAGGGCAGCAAAGGAGTTAGGGATTCGTTTGGATCCTCATTTTTTGAGCTTAGCGCATCGAGTGATTGAGTAACGAGATATGATAGGAAAGTTTAAGAAAAGCCTGAGATTGAAATGGCTGGTTTTTTCAGTACTCTTGGCCACCATCCCTCTGATAATTGCTGGGATCAGCATCGTGCAGATCTATCAAAAAGATTTGAAGAAATCGGTAATTGAAATGGAGGAGGCAAAGGCCAATCTTGTGGTTGAGGCGACGCAGGCCTTTTTAGAAAAGGTCATCAGCAATCTCCTCTTTCTCACAAAGGCTGAAAATTTTGGAAAGAACGGTTTCTCCCACCTAAGAAATCATTTAGAAAATCTCCTCTATCAAAATGATTATTTTGTAGAATTGACATTGTTGGATGAGAAGGGGAGGGAGGTCGTCAAGGTGTCAAAATACAAAACGGTCTTTCCCTCTCATCTAAAAGACCTCTCGAAGACCGAAATGTTCCAAGTAACCTCGAAGGGTCAGATCTATTACGGGGGAGTTCTCGCGAGCGCAGAAGAAATCCCCTCCATGATCATCGCCATTCCCATAGAAGCCTATAAAGGAAAGGCCATTGGTGTATTGGCAGGACAAATTCATCTTCAATGTTTGTGGGATGTCGTTTCAAAGACTAAAATAGGGGAGAAAGGAATTGCTTACGTTGTCGATTGGGAAGGTGACCTGATCGCCCATCCTGACGCGAGGCGGGTCTGGATGAGGGAAAATGTAAGCTACCTCTGCGGGACCCGTTGCCATATTCAAAAGGAGTCTGTATTCGAGTGGGGATGGCCTTCAGGGGAGAGGTTTTTGAACATCTATAAGCGAATCCAAAATTTGGGTTGGGGGGTCTTTGTTGAGGTTCCTGTTGAAGAGGCTTACCAACCGGTTAGAAAGATTGCTGGTACTGCTATTGGGTGGATCTTGATTGCCTTGTCCATAGCCGTCCTATTCACCTTTTTCTTGACAAGGAAGTTGACTCTTCCCATAAAACGTTTGTCGGAAAAGATGGCTGAAGTGGCGAGGGGAAATTTTGAGACGGATATCCAGGTTACGACCCAAGACGAGATTGGTCTTCTCGCAAACTGCTTCAACCGGATGGTTCAGGGTTTAAGGCAGTCCCGGGAAGCCTTGATCGAAGCGGAGACGAAGTATCGGAGGATCTTCGAAAACTCAAAGGATATGATCTACATCACATCGGTGGATGGAAAATTTCTTGAGGTCAATCAAGCAGGGGTGGAAATGCTGGGTTACGCCACCAAAAAAGATCTGATGAACGTTCATATCAAAGACATCTATCTCTATCCGGAGGATCGTAAGAAATTTCAAAACGAGGTTACGCAAAAAGGATTTGTGAAAGATTTTGAGGCTAAGCTTAAAAGAAAAGATGGATCCCCCATCGATTGCCTCATCACTGCCAGCATCCGAAGGGAGGAAGAGGGAATCATCACGGGATACGAAGGGATCATCAAGGACATCTCCTTCCGAAAGAGTGCAGAAAAAGAGTTGCTCCAGAAGACAGAACAGCTTCAGACCCTCTACGACCTGAGCATATTGATCAACCAGAGCTTAGATCTGGAGAAAATTCTTCCTCTCGCGTTAGATAAAGCTTTGAAAGTGACAGGGTTTGAAATGGGAACCATTCATCTCCTGAATGATGATGGGAAATCCCTCGACCTGAAATCTTATAGCGGGTTCTCTCCCGTATTCATCGAACATGTGAAAGTGCTCAGATGGGGCGAGGGTGTTGCGGGAAAGGCTGTGGATCTGAGGCAGCCCGTGACCGCCTCGATCGAGAACTATCCCTCCTCTCGAATCCTGCCATTTTTGAAGGAGGAAGGCGTTCGTTTAACGGTGGGCGTCCCCCTCGTTAGCAAAAGAAAGGCCATCGGGGCGATCACCCTTTCAAGCCGCTCCAGCCGGACTTTAAACCCGAAAGAGATCAATTTGCTGGAGAGCCTCGGAGGTCAAACAGGTCTGGCCCTCGAGAATGCCAGACTCTTCTCTCATGTAGCAAAAGCCAAATCGGAGTGGGAGGCCACATTCGACGCCGTCACAGATCTAATTACCATCAGAGATAAAGATTATCGAATCATTCGGGCCAACAGGGCCGCATTTCAGCGTTACGGGTTGACGCCGGAGCAAATGATCGGGAAGAAGTGTTTTGAGATTCTCCATCAAAGAGATCAACCCTGCGAGGGGTGCTATATCGCTGAGACATTGAAAACGCAGAAACCTGTCTCTGGAGAACGAGAAAGCTTCGATCTAAAAGGGACCTTCCGGTACTACACCTTTCCTATTTTTAACGAGGCCGGAGCGATCCTCGCGGTTGTCGATTTAGCCAGAGAGGTTACTGAGGAAAAAAGACGGGAGATGGAGAAGGAGGTCCTAAATAGCATCAATAGGATCATGGCCTCCAGCCTTGATGTGAGAGATGTGATCAAGGCCATCCACTCCGAATTGAAGAAAGTGTTGGGCTCAGAGAGGATGACCATCACCCTCTTGAGCGATGGGGGCAATCAGTTCCGGTATTTTGCCTTAGAGAAAGATTATGAGGTTCAAGAATTGCTCAGCTCCGAAGCCTATCCAAAAGAAGGAGCTCCCCTGGCAAAGGCAGTGGAGACAGGACAAGCAGTCCTTGTTTCTGACACACAGGCAAGCGATTCCTGGGTCAATCGGAAACTTTTCCGGGAAGGGATCAGGTCTTCCCTGGTCTTCCCATTGAAGTGCAAGGACAGGGTGATTGGAACCATCAATTTTGGAAGCCGGAAACCCGGTCATTTTTCGGAAGATCATGTCCGTTTTCTTGGGCAAGTTTCTGTTGGGCTCGCCATTTCGATTGAAAACGCCCTGCTCCTCGACGAGATCAAGGCGTCGGAGGAGCGATATCGGACGGTGGTTGAAAGCGCGATGGATGGGATCTGCGTGATCGGAGTCGACGGAAGGTTTTCCTATGTCAACGAGACGTTCGCCAACATCTTAGGTTATGCTCGTGGGGAATTGATCGGCATGGATTATCGAAATTGTTTGGACGAAGAAGGGAAACAGCTCTTTTCCGAACGAAACAGACGGAGGGAAAGAGGCGAGAAAGTCCCGCGCTTCCTTGAATTCAACGTTCTCAGAAAAGATGGAGAAGTTCGGAATGTCGAGTGCAGCACGAGGGCGGTGAGACATTCGGATAGGAGCGTCAGCTTTATCGTCATCATCAAGGACATCACCGAAAAGAAAAAGATGGAAGAGCAGTTGGTTCAGAGCGAGAAGCTTCGAGCGTTAGGCGAAATGGCCAGTGGCGTGGCCCACGACTTCAACAATGCTCTGACAGCCATCCTGGGAAATACCCAGTTGCTGCTCTATACGGCTAAGGGCGAAGATGCAAAAGAGACGATGCAGACCATTGAGAAGGTGGCGAAAGATAGCGCTCGGACGGTGCGGCGGCTACAAGACTTTACCAGAAAGAGCTCGCATCAGGAATTCTTTAGAATAGATTTGAACTCGGTCGTTCAGGATGCCATAGAGATCACCCGACCGAAATGGAAGGATGATGCTCAGGGAAAAGGTTTTCAAATCGAAATGGTTTCAACCTTCGAAAAAATTCCTGCTGTCGGGGGGAACGCGTCAGAATTGAGAGAGGTCATTACGAACCTTATCTTCAATGGCATTGAGGCGATGCCTGAGGGAGGAAAGATCGAGATTCGAACTTACACCAGAGGAGAGAAGGTTTGCATCCAGGTGGCCGACACGGGAATCGGCATGACTGAGGAAGTGAAAAGAAAAGCCTTTGAGCCCTTCTTTACCACCAAGCCTTTTACGAATACAGGACTTGGCTTGAGCATGTCCTACGGCATCATCAAAAAGTTTGGCGGAGAGATCGATGTAGAAAGCAAAGTGGGACAGGGAACGACTTTTACGATCACACTGCCCATCGGAGGAGAGGGAAAGGAAGAGTTAGCCGTGTCTTCGTCTCCCATCGTCCGAGCCACAAGAGAGGCTCGCATCTTAGTGATTGATGATGAAGCCTCCGTTCGGGAGGTCCTTTCACGAATCCTCTCTCAAGTGAACCATCAGGTCACCGTGGCCAAGGACGGGGGCGAAGGGCTTCAACTTTTCCAGGAGAGGGAGTTTGACATCGTCCTCACCGATCTCGGAATGCCCGACATGTCAGGCTGGGACGTTTGTAAAGCGATTAAAAAACTGAGAGCGTGCGTCCCCGTGGGGATGATCACAGGGTGGGGAATGGAGTTAGATCAGACCAAGAAAGAAGAGAGCGGACTTGATTTCGTTATCCCCAAGCCTTTCGACTTCCATCAGATTCTAAGAATCGTGGATGAGACCATAGCATCCGCCGAAAAGAGGTTGTTGTCCTAACCGCCTGTCCACGCCGACTCCAATTCATCCGAGTTAGACAGAAGCAACCTTAACCCCTTTCCCGAGGAACCCCAAGGGGTCAACCCCTTTTGTCCTGCTGCCTAAGATGCTTAGAGGTTTTGCCTTCATCTTTGTTCCAATTTTAGGTTGAATTTTCTAAGAATTTATAATATTAGATTGTAGAATCTTTTCAAAAAAGGAGGAGATTGGTTATGAAGAGAACAGGTCTGTTTTTCGGTGTTTTAGTCTTAACATCTCTCGTCTTGACTTTTTCTGCCTCTGGCGAGGAGATTTCGATTGGGTTTTTTGCCCCCATCACCGGACCGGCGGCGGCCGATGGGGCGAGCGCCAAACATTCGGTGGAACTTGGATTAAGAGAGGTGAACGATGCAGGAGGGGTCAAAGGAAAGAAGGTTAATCTTATTATTTATGATGACCGATTAAATCCGCAAGAAGCCGTTGCCATCGCCAACAAACTGATCGAGAAGGATAAAGTCATCGGGGTGGTCAGTGGCTCTTATAGTGGCCCCACTCGTGTCACGGCGCCCATTTTTCAGAAGGCTGGAATTCCGATGGTGGTCGGTTATGCGGTGCATCCGGATGTGACCTGGGATCCTGCCCTTAAGAAACCGAATGATTTTATTTTCCGGAATGGTTTCCTGGGAGAGATCGAAGGATCGGCGGCTGCAGAATTTGCCGTCAAAAATCTGAAGGCGAAAAAGATCTCCATCATCTTCATGGACAATGACTTTGGCCGGTCGATTTCTTCCGGATTCACGATGAGGGCAGAGAAGTTAGGGACCCAGATCCTCACGAAGCAGATGTATAAATTTCCGGGAGAGAAGGATTTCCGTCCCT
>CAYMTD010000088.1:0-7989 GCA_964393245.1 uncultured Syntrophaceae bacterium | reverse complement strand
TTGACGGATAATACTGACCTCCGTTTAGAACGTCTTTTCACTCAAGTTGGCGCCTCCCTTTCCATGAAACGGGGGCGCCAACTCCTCGGTCCAATCATGGCCTGCTCACGATCCACCTACTTCTTAGGTGCCTCAGCAGGCTTGGGTGCTTCGGCGGGCTTCGCCGGCTCAACCGGTTTTGGTGCCTCAGCAGGTTTGACCTCCTCCTTTGCCGCTGGTTTTTCGGGTGCCTTTGGTTTGCACGCCATTCCCATGGCAGCTAAGTTAACCACCACGACCAGTGCAAGCAAGAGCAAAATCCACTTCTTCATATACCTTCACCTCCTTTCTAATTGGTTCGGGATCCCTCCCTTTTTCTACTCAATGAAAGAGCGCCGACACCTTCGGGAAAGGAGATCTGTCGGATCGCTCGTCTCAACATCCTCGGATCAACAGGTTTTCTGACGATATGCTGAATTCCCATCTTTTTCAGTCGAGGGGCAATTTCATCTGTGATCAAAGGGCTCATCAGAATGAAACGGTCGCGCCATTTTTTTAGAAAGGGGGGCTTCCTCTCCAGGACCTCCATCTCCACATCGCCCAGGATCACCCCTCCTCGAATCTCTTTCTCCCTCCCTTCTAATTGTGAAATATCCTCAATCTCTACCACCTGGAATCCATATTTTTGGAGAATCTTATTTAAGCTAAGCCGGACGAATTCATCCCGATCGATCACAAATGCCCACTTCACTTTTTCGTTCATAGAAAACTTTATAGACAAATTTCATGCCAATTATTACCCATCAACCATTGTGGGCATTATATAAAAATACCAACTATATCAGCAAGTTAAGTTTTAATCGTCCCCGTAACTGCTTTTGCACGCATACCGAGATGCTAAGAAAGAGCGAAAAATTGTCGCGTCATCTCATGGAAAAATGAGACAAAATGTCCTCCTTTTTCTCGCTCTTCTCAATTTCAATGACTTCTTGCCATCTTTTCATCGGCCTCCGATCGAACCGTAAGGAGATGACCATTTCATCATCCGGGAAGCGGGGTGTCTTTTCCACCCATCTTCCGATGAATCGTCCGCACATTGATTCCCAACAATTCAGCCGCCCTGCGTTTGTTCCCTCGGGTCGCCCTGAGGGTCTGAATCAGCAATTCCTTTTCCACTTCCTCAAGCCGCGTCCCCACCCTGATCGAAATCATTTCGGGTTTCCCCTTTGACTCCCTGATCTCTGGCGGAAGATGAGGGAGATCGATCACCTCGGGACTGTGGATCACCAAGATCGATTCGATCGTGTTCTCCAATTCTCTCACATTTCCACTCCATTCATAATCCATCAGAAGATTCATCGCCCGCTGCGAAATCCCCTTCACCTTCATCTTATATTTTTGATTGAATCGATCAATAAAAAAATTGACCAGGAAGGGAATATCCTCCTTTCGCTCCCGCAAAGGAGGCAATTTGATACTGACGACATTCAGCCGGTAATAGAGATCCTCTCGAAACAGTCCGTTCCTAACCGCCTCCTGAAGATCGCGGTTGCTCGCCGCGATGATGCGGATGTTTACGCGGATCGTCTTATTCCCACCAACCCTTTCAAATTCACCCTCCTGAAGGACCCGTAGGAGTTTGATTTGAGTGGTTTGCGGGATATCCTCCACCTCATCCAAGAAAAGGGTCCCCGGATGGGCCATTTCAAATCGACCTTTTCGTGAGGCAATCGCGCCGGTGAAGGACCCCCTTTCGTGGCCGAAAAGCTCGCTTTCGATGATCCCTTCGCTCAAGGAGGCGCAGCTCACTTTGACGAATGGCAAGGCCGCCCGGGGGCTGTTGTAATGGATGGCATTCGCGATCAACTCCTTTCCCGTCCCGCTCTCCCCGATGATGAGGACAGAACTATCGTATGGGGCAATGTGCTCGATGAGTTCGAAAATCTTCACCATCTTATCACTTCTTCCGATAATATTTTTAAGATGAAATTTGTCCTCCAGTCTGGAACGGAGGTCCCGGTTCTGAAGTACCAGGGTCTGCTTTTCCAGAGCCCTTTCCACCACCAGAGAAATCACGCGTGGGTTGATCGGTTTTTCGATAAAATCGAAAGCTCCCAACTTCATCGCCTGAACCGCCTTCTCGATCGTTCCCTGCGCAGAGATGACGATTACCTCTGTCTCTGGCCGCAGATGTTTCACCTCCCCCAAGAGCTCGATGCCATCCATTTTGGGCATGACGAGATCAGTGATGACCAGATCCACCGCTTCCTGACGGAAAATGGAAAGAGCCTCCTTCCCGTTGGAGGCCAGCAAGGTATTGTATCCCCTCTTTTTCAGAAGAAGACGGATGCTCTCTCCAACTTTGGAATCATCCTCCACGACGAGAATAACTTTTTTGTCCATGGTTTCATCAAAATAATTCGGAGTTATTAGCTCGGAGTATTAAATTCTTAATTTTGCTTTGATCTTTTCACTCCGAACTCTGAACTCCGAACCCATTGCTGGAACTCAGGATTTTGAAGTCAGCGGAATTCTTATCCGAAAGGTTGAACCCCGATTCACCTCACTCCTGACAGAGATCTCGCCATGGTGGTCGGAGATGATCTTTTTGGCGATCGAGAGTCCTAATCCGGAACCTGTCGGTTTGGTACTGAACATGAAATCGAAGATCCTGGGAAGATTTTCTTTCGATATCCCGACCCCGTTATCCCTGAGGATGATGAAGACATTCCTCTTTGAACCCCGCGTGAAGAGATGGATCTCCCCCTTCTCCGAGACGGCTTGAATGCTGTTGACGATCAGATTGGAAAGGGCCAGGTTGAATTGACTCACATCGATCTTCACCAGCGGTAATTTTTTTTGGAAATGGGTTTCGATCTTCGCGTTCTTCATCTGGGCGTCCGGTCTGAGAAGCCGCACGACCGAATCCAGCACCTCATTCAGGTGAACCCACTCAAACCTCAAGGGTGGGAGACGGTTGAAATCCAAGAATTCCTTCAGATTGTTTTCCAAACGGAGCGTCTCATAGCTAATAAAATTGATCAGGGAGTGGATCTCTTCTTTCTGGGAAAGGTGATCCTCTGCTCCCAGCTCCTCTCTCAGGAGTTCAATATTGATATTTAACGAACTCAGCGGATTCCGGATCTCGTGGGCCATCCACCGGGAAAGGAGGCCAATCGTCGAGAGGTCTCGGCTCTTGCTGATCTCCCTGGAAAGCATGCCCTTCTCTGTCACATCAGCAAAGGTAGCCAGGCAGCCCAAGAATTCCCCTTGCCGATTGAAGATGGGACTGAAACTGCACCGAAGGATGTGTGTCTCTCCGTTGCTGGAGGCACCCGTTGAAACCCTGACGGCAAGCTCAACGTCGTGATCACTCCTCTTCTGCTCGAAGACCGATTCGAAGTGCCTGCGAATATTCTTAAAAGGGATCACCCGTTCATATTTTTTCCCCAAGGCCTCTTTTCTTCGTATGTCAAAATACTCTTCGGCAACAGGGTTAAAGATTTGGATTCGGCCGCCGGCATCCGCAAAGACGATGGCTTCCTTCAGATTCTTCAAAAGAATTTCGTAAAGGTTTTCGTCACTCCGACTCATGGACAGTGCATCACGCCATCAGCCCGTACCGTTTCAGAGCATGGCGGAAGATCGTCCCTACCAGTTGGTCATAACTCCAGCCCATTCTCCTCGCCATGATCGGGAGATCGCCGTAAACAGGGGAGAGGCCTGGGAGCGGGTTGATCTCCAAGAAGTAGGGTGTCCCATCTTGTCCCACGCGGATGTCCACCCGCGAGACATCCCGGCAATCCAGTGCCCGGTAGGCCTGAAGGGCTACCCCCTCAATCTTTCTCTGAAGCTCTGGATCAATGGGCGGAGGACAATGGTACACCACCTTTTCCTCCCACTCCCTCTTGATCTCCAGGGAATAGATCGCTTCTTCGAAGGGCCTTCCCTTGATCTCAATCAGCATCACCCCCAGGACAGAGGGAGCTTCGTTCCCCAAGATGCCCACCGTGAACTCAGGACCCCTGACAAATTCCTCCACCAGAACAGGAGGTCCATAATTCTCCAACAGCCACCTCGTCTTCTTCTCCAGGGATCCCGCGTCCATCACTTTTGAATCCAACCGGACCCCTTTGCTTGACCCCTCATCGCATAACTTCACAAAAAGGGGATAGGAAAGGTCGATTTCCTCCAGATCTTCCATCCGATTGACTCTTCTGAATCGAGGGGTCGGAACCCCTGCGCTCATGATCACTCTCTTGGCCATTGATTTGTCGAGGGTGAGAGAGAGGGTGAGCGGATCGGAGCCCGTGTAGGGGATGTTCAAAAATTCCAAGAGGGCCGGGATGTGTGCTTCTCGATTGCGACCGTAAAGGCCTTCGGCAATGTTGAAGACGATATCAACCGATGCTTCCTTCAGACGATCGATCAAACCGGTATTTCCTCCTAATTTAATCACTTCGTGTCCTTCGCGGACGAGGACGTCCCGGATGGCATCGATCGTTTCCTCAATATCGAATTCTTCGAAAAGATCTATCGGCTGATTTTCTTGATGGGAAAAATCTTTTTTTAAGTTGTAGGTGATCCCCACTCTCAGTTTCATTTCACGAAGCGTTGACAACTGAGATTGGATATACTCTGGTTTTCAATGTTTGTCAACCTTATTCCTCACGGTTTCAAACAATTTTTTGGCTTACCGTTCATCGTCCATCGTTGCCTTAGAGCACCTTTCAGGGAACTGTCTTTTATGTTACATTACACCCGGTCGGCGAGAGGTCAACGTGGCGATACAACGCGAAGAGATCTTGGGAGCTTTGGGGCGACTGAGGCGAGGGTTTCTCCTGATGCTCATAGTGGTCGTCGGATGGGGGGTCCTTATCTATCCCTTTTCCAAAACGGCGCTTCGCTACCTTCAAATGAACCTTCAGGAGAATCTGGTCGCCTTCGGCATTCCAGAGACCTTCCTCGCCCTTCTCAAATTAACCCTCTATAGTAGCCTCTTCCTTTCTGTGCCGGTCATCTTCTATCAGATCCTGAAATCCTTTTCCCCCGTCTTCCATTCGAAGGGTTTGAAATCCCCCACTTCGGTTCTACTCGCCGCTCTCTTTCTCTTCTACCTCGGAGCCTCTTTCTGCTACTTCATTACGTTGCCCTTTGGAATCCACTTTCTTCTCGGATATCAATCGGCCCATCTCAGACCGATGATCTCTGTGGGAAAGTATGTCTCATTCTGTGCAGGATTCATCTTTGCCTTCGGCCTCATCTTTGAACTCCCCCTCATCCTCGCTCTCCTCAGTTACCTCAGAATTGTCAAGGTATCCTTTCTGACTCGAAATCGCAGGTATGCGATTCTCCTGATCGCCATCGTCTCTGCAGTGCTCACACCTACTCCGGACTTCTTCAATATGACTCTGATGGGAGGTCCCCTCTATCTCCTGTTTGAGATTGGGGTGATTTTAGCAAGAATCATCGAGCGGAATAGGCGGGAATCGGAGATCTCTTCTACGGACATCTAGTACAAACCCCATCCGCGGGGAATGTCTGAAGGACACGGATGTGATTCTGTACAAAATTTGGCCTGAACCAACCTCTGACAAACAGGAAGGAAACGGAGTTGATTACCCTTTAAAAATGCATACCCGGTTCCGCCCCCCCATTTTCGCTTCATAGAGCGCCAGGTCTGCCATCTTCACCAACTCTTCTTTCGATTTGATCCGATGAACTGGAAAATTGGAGATTCCCAAACTGATCGTTATGCGAATTTGCGTCTTCCCGACATCGAAAGGGGTCCTCTCAACTAATCGACGGATTCGTTCCGCAACCATGCTTGTGGGTTCCAAGGGAGCTCCGGGCAACAACAGAACGAATTCCTCTCCGCCATAACGAGCAACGGTATCGTATTTCCGAACGGAATTCTTCAACAGAGAGGCAATCTCACGAAGGACCTTATCGCCGCCATCGTGACCAAAGGTATCGTTCACCTTTTTGAAGTGATCGATATCGACCATGATGACGGAAAGGTTGCTTTTGCTCTCAAAAGCCTTTTGAGTTTCGGCACTCAACTGTTCCTCAAAATGTCTCCGGTTAAAGAGGTTGGTCAGCGTGTCATAGATGGCCTCTTTCTTGACCGTACTGAATCTCTGGATATGTCTTAAGCTCGCAGCCATCTGATATCCAAAAACAGAGAAGAATTGAAGCCTCGGGATGTTATACAAATTGGCCTGATCACTGCTAATCGAGATGCAGCCGATGACCTCACCTTCGATGACCAACGGCAACGTAAGATGAGATTGGAGGCTGGCCTGGGGATCCATGCCCCTCTCTCTGTTTCTCAGCTTTCTCTTCTCCGTCTGGACGGTCACCCGATCCATCTCCACGGGCTCTTCTCCCAAAAGCGAGAGGACCTGGAGCATGTTCTTCACCACTTCCTGGGTGAATGCGGGAGGGCAAGACTCATCCTGGAAAAGGTAGACCGTGGAACCCTCTTTCCAGAGGACTCCAAAAACAGAGAAATCAAACAGACTGGGAAGCGTGGTCCCAGCCGATCCAATGATCCCCTTCACCTCAACGCTTGTGCTAATGGCATGAATGATGGACCGAAGTTTATTCAGGTCCTTAAACGTAATAAACTCCATTGGAATCCTCTATCTCTTGAGAACCATTCGCTCGGCCTCCCTCACCTTGGGGAGGACCTTTGGAAGAAGCTCTTTGGTGATCACCCCTCCTGTGAGCATAGAAAAAAAATGAGAGAGTTGATTGATCAAGCTCTGGAAACCCCGATGGATCTCTGCGGGCGGGAGGTTCCGACAACCCCTCTTCACCTCCTCGAGGGCAAGCCCCTCTTCAGAAACTCTCAAGGACTTCAAAAAAGGATATTTATCTCCAATCTTTCGAATTGCTTGATGAAAAAGGAGGGTCAAAATGGCCTCGCCGATCAAGGCTGAGACGCTCTCCCAAATCTCCTTCAGGAGATTCGTATAGAGATCCGAAATTAAATCGGAAACGAATTTTTCTTCTCTTCCTTCCTTCATGACTTCTGCCCTTCCTGCCCCCTCATCTTTTTGATCGCATGATGAATATCTTCATGATAGATATAGAAGATGAGGATGAGGAGGGCGGATATCCCCAACAAAATCAATAAGGTTTTGTACTGATGATCGAAGGCCTTCGCACCTTGAAGACAGGCCATCAATGTCCCGGGAACCCTTCCCACCGTCGCAATGAAGAGGAAGATTCCCGAATGCATGGGCGTGAGCCCCAGAATATAGCACAGGGCATCTTTTGGAAAGCCTGGGATCAGGAAGAGGAGAAAACTGAGGATGACGCCTTCGTGTCCAATCAGATAATCGAATTTTTTTCTCGTCTCCAGGGGAACTAATTTTTCCACGGCCAACTTTTCGAAAATCCTTGCCAGGCTGAAGGCAAACCATGACCCGATGAGGAGGCCGATCATTGAGTAAAAAAAACCCGCCCGTGCGCCGAACATATACCCTCCGATGAACTCAATCGCCCCTCCGGGAATGGGAGCGATCACTACCTGAGTCATCTGGAGAAAGATATAGGCAAGGGGTGAATAGGCTCCGTAAGAGCGGATCAGTGTTTTCAGATGAGCCCTGTCATGGAGGAGAGTATAAGATTTAACAACCTTCGTCCATATCTGCGAGTTGTAGTGATAGACCAGAAAGGCAAACAGGCCTGCCAGGAAACAGATGAGAAGAACCCATTTTATTCTCGGCGAAAGGAAGTATTTCATAGAGAGAAGGTTATGGCTTGGTGCGCCTGGTGCCCATGTTTCAATAACATAAAAAAGGATATCCGTAAACCCCCAACCCGAAAATGGACACACCCGAAATTACGTGATAATATAATTTAAAATCCTTTCGAGATCTCCTGTTTTTTCCGGAGGGAGGCGTTTTACTTTATGACTCCGGCGGGGACCGGAGAAGAAAAAGGACCACTTTATGCGAAGAATTTTTTGCACCACCCCGATCATCCTATTGATTCTGTTTC
>CAYMTD010000087.1:0-8003 GCA_964393245.1 uncultured Syntrophaceae bacterium | reverse complement strand
GCCTCGATATTGGATTCGTCCTTCTCGGAACAGGAGAACAGAAATATCATGATCTCTTCCAGCAGGTGGCTCGTAAATATCCTCAAAAAGCTGGCATCCGGATCGCTTACGATGATCGACTCGCCCATAAGATCGAAGCCGGTGCCGACCTCTTTCTGATGCCATCGAAATATGAGCCCTGCGGCTTGAATCAGATCTACAGCTTAAGATATGGGACGATCCCCGTTGTTCGGGCGACGGGAGGGCTGGACGATACCATCGTGCACTACGATCCTGCCACAGGAACCGGGAATGGCTTTAAATTCGGTCGATACGATGCAAAGGAATTTCTGAACCAGATTAAAACGGCGATCAGTTTTTTCTATCAGCCGAAGCATTGGAAACAACTGCTTCAGAATGCGATGGCCGCGGATTTCTCCTGGCAAAGGTCGGCAGAAGCGTACCTTCAACTTTATCGAAAAGCCTTGAAAAAGAGAAGAGCATCTTAATCAGCGAGTAAGAGGAAAGGGCCTATGATGACGAAATTCAGGTACTATTTTCTGATCGCTGGGGTCTTCATCTTTCTTTCTCTGTCCGCAAGGATCGAGGGCAAGACCCCTCCCCTCAAGGGGCTAGATCATCCCAGACTCGTAGAAACAGGGGAGTTGATTGGCGTCATCAGTCACCCCTCCGTTCGTATCGTAGATATGAGGTCTTCGCTCGATGACTACCTCAAAGGGCACATTGCAAATGCCGTCTATCTCCACTTTGAAAATCTCCGGGTTTCTCGAAATGGCATCCCGGCCCAGTTGCCCGAGAAGAGCTCCCTGGAAAAGATCATGTCAACCTATTTAGGAATCTCCAACGATATGTGGGTGATCCTCTATTCAGAAAAATCAAACCCCAATGCCACCTACCTCTTGTGGGCTCTGGATTACCTGGGACATAAGAAGGTGGGCGTCCTGAACGGAGGTTGGGAGAAATGGATTGAGGAGAAACTTCCCCAGACCCAGCGCTACCCCTTTCTTCCTCCCAATAAAAAATTTTTCGGCAGAATCAAAGGCGAAAATTTTGCTGAAAAGAAATGGGTTCTCGACCGACTTTCTGCACCGAGCGGAATCATCATCGATGCCCGTTCACCCAAACAGTTCAGTGGCGAAGAAGGGGTTGAGATCCGTAGAGGCCATATTCCCCGAGCCAGAAATTTCTTCTGGGAAATGACCCTCCATGGAGATGAAACAAGAATTTGGAAGACGAAAGAGGATCTTGAAAAACTTTTTGCCGAAGCCGGGATCACAAGAAATAAGGAAGTCATTGTTTATTGTCGAACCGGAAGGGAAGCAAGCCACCTTTACTTCACCTTAAAATACGTCCTCGGTTTTCCCAGTGTCCGTCTCTACCGAGGGTCCTGGGTGGAGTGGTCTGCAGATTTGAACTTGCCCATTAGGATGGGTACGGAGCCTTGAAAAGGAGAGCTCTGAAGGGAATATTTCATGTACTCTGCATCACAGGTTTCTCCATTTTTTAAGAAACCTCAAATTTTTCTCTTGACAAATTTTATAAATTTATGCCAATTTCTTAAAAACTTGTAAACACTTATAAGGAGTTCTTCCCATTCTTGTATCTCTTGCAGGAGGAATTCTTCACCATGCACAAGGCCTGCTGGGTGGGGATGATCTTGCTCCTCTTCTTAACTGCCTTGCCCCACCGGAACCTCCTTGCCGAAGGATTGGATACGGCGTTGGCCTCCAATGAGGAGGAAAGTTCCGCAAACATCGCCGGATTTGAATTGGAACTTCCTCCTCTGCGCAATCCATCTGCTGAACAGGAGGGGTGGCCTTTGATTCCTCCCCCGACTAAAGACCCCGTGCTCAAAACCGGCCTCTCCCCAGAGGATAAACCGAATGAAGACTTCAACCTGGAGGCTCTGCACGTGGATCGGACGAAGCAGGTCCAGGAATTTGATATACCGATCATCATTAACCAAAGGGTCGGACAGTTCGTTCAATATTTTCAAACGACAGGGAGAAAAATCTTCTCTCATTGGCTTGCACGATCCGAACGGTACATCCCATTCATGAAAAATCTTCTGAAAGAGAACGGCCTTCCAGAAGACCTTGTCTACATGGCCTTGATTGAAAGCGGTTTCAACCCTCACGCCTATTCCCGGAGGAAGGCCTCGGGTCCGTGGCAGTTCATATACCCCACGGGGAAGAAATACGGTCTCAAAGTGAACTGGTGGGTGGATGAGAGGCGAGATCCTGAGAAGTCCACGATCGCCGCAGCCAGATATCTAAGAGATCTTCACGACCTGTTTGAATGCTGGTATCTTGCCGCCGCTGGTTACAATGCGGGGGAAGGAAAAATCATGAATGCGGTGAAGAGGTATCGAACGGAGGATTTTTGGGAACTGACTAAATATCGATATCTCAAACGGGAAACGAAGGACTATGTTCCGCAGATGATTGCCGCAGCCCTGATTGCCAAGGACCCGGAGAGATATGGGTTCGGAGGCATTGAATACCACGAGCCCTTCCAATACGAGAAGGTGAAGGTGCCGGCGGTTACAGACCTCCGGCTGATCGCCGAGGCCTGTGAGGTCTCGGTCGAAAAAATCAAAGACCTGAATCCTGAACTCTTACGGTGGTGCACTCCTCCTGACTGTCAAGACTATGAAATCAGGATTCCCTTCGGAAAGAAGGAACTGTTCCTTGAAAATTTTCAAGCCCTTCCCAGCCAAGAGAGATTTCAATTCAAGACCCATGTGGTGAAGAAGGGCGATACCCTTGGGGGAATTGCAAAGCTTTATAAAGTCGATTTGCAACCCATTTTAGAATTGAACCGGCTCAAGAGGTCAAGTCTCCTTACCATAGGGATGAACTTGATTATCCCCCTCCCAAAAGATGTGAGAGGAGTTGGGCTGCCACAAAGAAAGATCGAAAGAGCGAGCCCACCTCTCAAGAGCCAGGAAATCATCTATATCGTGAGAGAAGGAGATACCCTCTGGGACATCGCCCAAAGATATCATGTCACCGCTGAAGAAATAAGAAGCTGGAATTCCCTCAATGGCGGGGATCGGATCTACCCTTCCGAGCGGTTGAAACTGAAGGTGGGTGGGGTCAGATCTTCAGCTCTAAATTAATCATGTCCCCCCGGGTAAACCCCATCGCATGGAAGAATTGAAGAAGGTCCCAGTCGTTCCAACTCACGAGCGTGTAGATCGTCCTCACTCCCATGGTTTTCAGCTTTCGAATCAATTCTTGGGCCAAAGCCCTTGCCAACCCCTTTTTCTGGTGGTCCGGATCGACTCCAATGGTGTCGATCCACCCAATCGTATCGGGAACGCCGAACTCCCATCCGCTGACGTCTCCGAGGATAAATCCTAAGACCTGTCCCTGCACCTCTGCCACCAGCGAAACCTGGGAGGCTTTCTGGTCCATCACACTCAATTTCTTTTCCCAGTAATCCCATCGTTTCTCTCCCAGGACCTTCTCGTCTATTGCGACGATGGCTTCAAGATCGTCTATTTTAATAGGTCGGATTCGTAAGTATTCCGCCAGTCGATCCATCTCCCTATCCCCACTAATCCATTAAACAAGAGTGAGGAATTTGTCAAGCCCAAAACTTATGCAGGCCCACGTCCACTTTTGACTTGACAAAGGAACGACATTTACGTATACAGTATACATTTCAAAATGCCTTTTCCAATATTTGAATTATGGATAATTTGTATGTCATAATGTATATCATCGTTTAATAATGAACTCTAAATTCTTACCGGACTTGAATTATCTGAACATATTTTGTTAAATATTTCAGCATATTATTTTGGCCGGAATGTGCCCCGCAAGCCCCAGGCTGTGCGCGGGTCATGGGGCACAATAGGTAAAGATATTTCCTTGCCGGAAATCCCCGCTGTGCCTGTCGTGTCTTAACGGGGTGGCTGGGGGCTTCACGATAAAGGCCTACCGTCGCGTATCAATAAGTAGATAAACTGGTCGCCGCCGCGAAGCCTGAAAGACCCAGGCAAAAGTCCCTGGGGAGGACTATACCGAAAGGAAAGAGATGAACCTACCTCCGTTCGAGCTAATCCAACCGCGCTCGCTGCAAGAGGCGTGCGCCACCCTCGGAGAGCATGGTGCAAAGGCTGTTCTCCTGGCAGGAGGCACTGCCCTCATCGTTGCCCTTCGTTACCGACTGAGCAAACCCGCCGTTGTTATTGACCTGAAAGGAGTGACCGCGTTCGATACCATTGGCCGAAGCGAGAACGGCGGACTTGTAATTGGTTCTATGGTCACTCTGGAGAATTTTGAGAAATCGCCCCTTGTCTTAAGTCAATTTCCCTATCTGGCCCAAGCTGTCCAACTTCTGGCTGTTCCTCCTATCCGCCGCAAAGCCACCATCGGAGGAAACCTTTGTCTTGACACCCGGTGCATCTACTACAATCAGACGGAGTTCTGGAGAAGCGGCCAAGAGGCTTGTTTTAAGCGAGGAGGAAAAATCTGTCACGCAGTCGAGAAGGGACGCCATTGCCAGTCGGTCTACCAGGGTGACCTTGCTCCAATCCTGTTGGCGCTCGGAGCCAAAGTGAAGATCGCCTCGGCAAACGGCGAAAGGGTGATCCCCTTAGCCGAGTTTTTCACCGGGAGGGGGGAGAAGCCCAATGTTCTGAAGCCTGAAGAAATACTGGTAGAAATTCGGATCCCATCTTTCGGCCAAGGGGCTGCCGGAGCCTACGAGAAACTCCGTGTACGTGAGGGGATGGATTTTCCTATGGCAGGGGTAGCCGTGATGTTAAAGAAAGACCGGAATGGCAAAATCGAACAGACCAAAATGGTTTTGGGAGCCGTGGGCTCTTCCCCAATAGAGGTGCCCAGTGCCAGGCAATTACTCGAGGGCAAAAAGCTTACAGACGATCTCATGGAGTCTGTATCTCGAGAAGCAGTGGATCGGGCACATCCTGTAGCAAACCTGGCTATGAATGCCAGCTATCGCAGAAAGATGGTGGGAATGCTTGCGAAGCGAGCACTCCGCCACGCACTGGGAATGTAGCACTAAAATATCAACCCCCTCGTCCTCCGTCTGAAGGGGAACGCGCGGAGTGTGGGTAAAGGAGAATCATGGGAAAGATTCCGGTCTCACTGAATATAAACGGTCGAGTTGAAAGCCTTGAAGTTGCTCCCCAGAGGACTCTTTTGGAGGTCCTCCGGGATGATCTGCAACTGACGGGGACCAAGTGCAGCTGTGAGGATGGAACTTGCGGTGCCTGTACGGTCTTGCTAAACGGAGAACCGGTACGTTCCTGCCTGCTGCTCGCAGCTGAGGTCCAAAACGAAGAGATTATCACCATAGAAGGATTATCCGACGGCGAAAAACTACATCCGCTGCAGGAGGCATTCGTTAAGTACGGCGGCACTCAATGCGGGTTCTGCACTCCAGGGATGATCCTTACGACCAAGGCGCTACTGGACAAAAATCCTTCTCCCACGGAAAAAGAGATTCGGCACGCGATCTCCGGCAATCTATGTCGGTGCACGGGCTATACCAAGATCGTCGAATCTGTGATGGCCGCCTCCGGTCGGCCCCCCCTCCCACGACAAAAAGAAGAGGGGGTTGCAGACTATTCAGTGGTTGGAAAGCGGGTACCTCGAACGGATTCTGTGCCCAAGGTGAAGGGTGATACCAAGTACTCGGCCGATCTTTATCTACCAGGTATGCTTTACGCTAAGGTTCTCCGCAGCCCTTACGCCCATGCCAGGATACTGAACATCGACACAAGTCGAGCTGAGAAGCTTGCCGGAGTGAGGGCCGTCATCACTGGTAAGGACGCCAGACCCTACCGTTGGGGTGTCTTCGCCTACACACGGGATATGCAGTTTCTCCCTACAGATAAGGCTCGCTTCTTCGGCCAGGAGGTGGCTGCGGTCGCGGCCATCGATGAAGAGATCGCGCAAGAGGCCGTAGAGCTTATCAAGGTGGAATGGGAGCCTCTGCCCTATGTTCTCGACCCTGAGCAGGCCTTGCTCGACGGCGCTCCACTGCTTCATGATGACAAGCCTGGTAACGTCAGCGTCCGAATCTTTGTGAACGAAGGGGACGTTGAGCGAGCTCTTGCCGAGTCTTACCTTGTGCAGGAAGGCCGGCTCTCATCTCCGGAGGAGAGCTATTGTCAATTAGAAAATTATGCTGTTTTAGCCAATTTTGACAGCACCGGCTTGGACATCTGGTGTCCCAATGCAGGTCCCCATATGAAGGCGAGACCTCTCAGTAATGCTCTGGACATCGCGACCTCAGACGTCCGTGTCCGCAAGGTCGCTGTCGGGGGGCATTTCGGCGGCAGGTCTGAAGTTTCACCTGCCGATTTTATGGCTGCGCTCCTTTCGAGGAAAGCCCGCCGTCCTGTTAAATTAGTCTACACCCGAGAGGAAAACTTCAACTGCGTACGGCAGGTACACGGCAGTATTACGAATTGTAGAGTGGGGGTGGATGCCGATGGAAGAATTACCGCTGTGGATATGAAAGTCATCATGGATGGCGGCGCTTATGCCAGCACTGGCCCGATCGCTGCCTCGGTCGCCTATATTATGATCGAAGAGGCTTACAAGTTTACGAATCTACGCTATGAGGCCATCCGGGCCTATACCAACAAACCCCCTCGCGGAATGTATCCCCACCACCCCCGAACGACTTATGCCGCATTCGAGTTGTTGCTCGATGCCCTTGCCGAGAAACTTGGAATGGATCCCCTCGAATTTAGGATCAAGAACGCCGTTCACGAGGGCTACATCACGCCGACCAGGTCGGTGATCACATCTTGTGCCGAAGTCGAAACGATGCGACTGGCCACCGAGAGGGCGGGGTGGAAAGAGAAACGAGGGCATCTACCGCCCTACCATGGGATAGGGATGGGGGTTGGCGCGATGATCAGCGGATTCCCCATGGGCATCCGCGGAGGCTCCGCAGCCTTTGTAAGGTTTAATGAAGACGGTGACGCCGTTGTGATTTCTGGAGTGATGGATAATGGACAAGGCAACGACAGTATGATCGCTCAGATCGCTGCCGAGGAGCTCGGGCTTCCGTTGAACCGAATCAAAGTGGTCACCGGTGATACCAGTGTGACTCCTTCGGACCAAGGAGCCTACTCGCAGGCTTCTACGCTCATTTCCGGTGGCGCGGTCAAAGCAGCGGCAGCCGATGCCAAGGAACAGCTCCTCGACGTCGCCGCGCAAATGCTCGAGGCGAATAAAGAGGTGCTGATTGCGCGAAATGGCAGCATATTCGTCAAGGGAGAACCGGAGAGATCCGTAGATATTGCTAAGGTAGCGAGAACCGCTCTGGCGCAGAATCGTGCGATCTTAGGCCGTGGCGACCGTTGGCCCGACGCCGATCCCAAGCGGGAGTGGATAAAAAACCCTCGTGGCCAGATCGCTGCCGCCTATTCCTTTGGCACGGCAGTGGCCGAAGTGGAAGTAGACCCCGAAACAGGCAAGGTGAAACTTCTCAACATGGTGGCCGCCCATGACTGCGGTCAGCCCATCAATCCTCTGGCTGTTGAGCAGCAGATCCAGCGCTCCGCTGCGGAGGCAGGTCCGGATGGCGGGCTCATGGAAAAACATCTATGGACCAACAGGGGGCAGAACCTGAATGCGAATTTTAGCGACTATTGGTTCCCCCTTGCCACGGACGTGCCCAATATCGACCCCATCGTTGTGACCTCTAACGATCCCTTCGGGCCGTTTGGCGCTAAAGAGGGAGGTCTGTCCATCTCCGTGGCGATGATTGGAGCGGTGGCTAATGCCGTGCAGAATGCGATCGGCATTATGCCCAAGGAGCTTCCCCTCACACCGGAGGTGGTGCTTCATATGTTGGAGAAGAAGTAGTGTATTGCTGCTCGGGGAATTTTTGTGGTTGGACTGTGGCTGCCCCGGCCATAGGGGATCGTAATCTATAAGGGAGGGAATGAGAATGGAGGCATTGGTGTTAGGCGGAACAGGAGGGATGGGTCAAGGAGTGGCCCGGGACCT
>CAYMTD010000086.1:0-8021 GCA_964393245.1 uncultured Syntrophaceae bacterium | reverse complement strand
ACGGCTTTGCCTAAGTACTTCCCTGTCGTGGCGGCCAGGGCTCGAAAAATTAAGTCAGTGGCTCCACCAGCAGCCCAAGGGATGATAATTTGGACCTCCTTGGTTGGGAAATCTGCCGCCCCAACAGGAACGCTCATAAGTAGACTTAGAATCACAAATAATCCGAGGAACCCTTTTCTTAACATGGTTTTTACCTCCTTTCTGACTTCAATTTGCAATTTGCAATTCCCCAAATCCCTCCTCCGTTAGTTGTGTTACTCTGAACTCTGTACGGAACGCAGATCTGCGTTCCCTACGAACTTCTCCCCCTCCTTTCTTAGAATCTGAGATCCACAATTGATCTTCCCTTGTTTTTTGCTCCGCACTCCGCACTCCGCACTATAACCTCCCCCCTTTCTTCATTGATTTGATTATGATTCGAAAAATCGGAATCAGTAAAAAGACCAATGTCGCAAGAAGAAAGACCATGGAAACGGGACGATTAATAAAGATTTCGAAATTGCCATGAGAGATCATCAGGGACTGCCGGAAAGCCATCTCCAATTTTGGCCCGAGGACCAGTGCAAGGAGAAGTGGGGCCCCTTCGTAGGCCCATTTTCTCATCAGAAATCCCAACCCTCCGAAGAGAAGCATCATCCAGATATCGAAAACTGAGTTGTTCACCGTGTACATCCCTGTGATGCAGAAAAGGATGACCAGAGGTAAAAGGATCTTCTTGGGAGTCCTTAGTATATTGGCAAAGAGAGGAACGAAGGGCAGGTTGAGGATGAGAAGAATGAAGTTCCCAATATACATACTGGCGATGACTCCCCAGAAGAGTCCTGGATGCTGGCTGATCATCAAGGGTCCTGGCGACACTCCATGAATGAGAAGAGCACCGAGAAGAATGGCAGTTGGCGGAGCAAAGGGGATTCCAAGGACGAAAAGGGGAATGAAGGCTGATTGACAGGCAGAGTTGTTGGCAGACTCAGGTCCTGCAACCCCTTCGATGGCTCCCTTTCCGAATTCCTCGGGATGCTTGGAGATCCTTCTCTCCGTCATATAGGAAGCATAGGTAGCGATGACCGGCGCAGGTCCGGGAACCAGACCTACTCCAAATCCAATACCCGTTCCCCTCAGAATCGCTCCGATTGATTTCTTCAAATCTTGAAGATTGGGGTAGAGATCTCTGAAACGAGGCACAAGGACCCTCTGCTCAAGTATCTCGGAGGGCTTCTCCACGTTGGCCAGAACTTCGCCGATTCCGAAGAGCCCGATCGCAACGGCCACAAACTCAATTCCTCCCAGAAGGGAGACGGAGCCAAACGCGAACCGGGCATCTCCTGTAACGGGGTCAAGCCCTATGGTTCCGATAATCAGTCCAACGACAGCCATGATGAGGGATTTAATAAGGGAAGTCCCCGTGACATTGCTCAAGACGACAAATCCAAAGACCATAAGCGAAAAATATTCTGGAGGACCAAAAGCCAATGCAGCCTCAGCCAGCGGTGGAGCCAGAAAGACCAGTCCGAATATCCCGATTGTTCCTGCAATAAACGAACCGATGGCACAGGTAGCCAGAGCGGGGCCGGCCCTCCCTTTCTGGGCCATCTGATATCCATCGATGCAGGTGATGACAGAAGCCGTCTCTCCAGGGACATTAAGGAGGATGGAGGTGGTGGAACCTCCGTACATCGCCCCGTAATAAATCCCGGCGAGCATAATGATGGCGGAGGTGGGGTTGAGACCGAAGGTGGCAGGAATGAGTAATGCGATCCCCGCGATCGGTCCGATCCCTGGAAGAACCCCAATCAAAGTCCCAACAATCGCGCCGACCAGACAATAAAGAAAGTTGTGAATCGTCCCAGCGATTCCAAAACCGGTGATCAGATGTTGGAGTGATTCGAACATCTGTCCTCGACCTCAAACAATGAACAATAAACCTTAAACGATGAACTATGGACTATGGTTCCTTAACCTCCAACCTCAAACCTCCAACCTATAACCTTGTTCTTTTATATTCCCATCCACCCCTTTGGCAGAGGGATCTTCAGCCATTGAACGAATAGGAAATAGCAGACGGCTGCTGCAATAAATGATAACGACAGGTTAAGCCTCCACCCCTTCACCCCGAGAATTCTCAAAAGGGCCATCATCAAAAGAAAGGAAGAGAGTGGGTATCCTAATTGGTTAAAGAGCAACGTGACTAATACCATCGTTCCAAAGAAAAGTATCAACTGTTTTGATGATCCGAGTTCCACCTCCCCAGATAATTTCTCTCGCGTTGCCGTCGTTTTCAGGAAAAGTCGAAGCAGGAAGACGACTGAGAGAAACATCAGCAGTATTCCAAGAATGAGAGGAAACATACCCGTTCCAGCACTCCGGAAAGTCCCGAGAGGCATCTTTAGAGAAAGGATAGTGGTAGCCAATCCAAAAAGGAAGATTACAGCCCCACCTATTAATTCATCTCTTTTCACACCCGTCTCCGTAATTAAAGCAATTTTGACAGACTGCTGAAAAGGGCTTCATCTGTCACTCTGAATCATGCCCTGAACTTGTTTCATGGGTTGGTTCAGGGTCTTGTAGTTCTTGATTTCATCGAGATGCTGAAACGAGTTCAGCATGACAATTTGGACCATCGTTGAGCTTCCCAGGATCCCGCTAAATTTCAAATTTAAGAATTTCAACTTTTAACTCATAACTTTTAACTCATAACTTCTTCTAATCCATCAGCGCTCCACCATTCACATCCAGAATCTCACCGGTGATAAAAGAGGCTTCATCAGAGGCCAGAAAAAGAACTGCATTGGCCACATCCTCTGGTTTTCCGAGACGACCAAGGGGGATGGAAGCGATGATTTCTTTCCTTCTTTCTTCTGACCACTGAGCACTCATCTCAGTCTCGATGGCATGGGGTGCTACAGCGTTGACGTTTATTCCATATTGGGCCAACTGCCTTGCCAGTGTTTTTGTCAGGGCATCCATCCCAGCTTTTGAAGGTCCGTATCCAGGTGCAGAGGTAATATCTCCCATTTTGCCAGCAATCGAAGAGATATTAACGATCTTTCCGTATCTCTGAGATTTCATGATCTCAACTACAGCCTTACAGCAGTTGAATGTCCCCTTGAGATTTACTTCGATGACGCGGTCCCAGTCTTCTTCAGTAACCGTCTCAATCGTGCCTCTCCGGATGATGCCGGCATTATTGACAAGAATATCAATTCGACCGGATCCCTTTTGAACGTGATCCACCATCTTTCTTACATCAGAACTTTTCGTAATGTCGCAGGAGATGGCGATGACCTCTTCTTTGTTTTTCTTGATTTCATTTCTTGCTGATTCCAATATCCCTTTGTCCACATCTACCAGAGCAAGTCTTGCCCCTTCTCTGACGAAGGCGAGGGCAATGGCCTTTCCAATTCCTCTTGCGCCTCCCGTAACAATCGCCACTCGATCCTTAAACTTCACTGGCAAGTCTCCTCCTGAGCAACCAACGATGAACAGATGATAAACAATGAGTAGAAAATCATTTCCCAAACATTAAATTGGGTATAAACAATGTAAGCTCTGGGAAGATCATTACAATTGCAATACAAACTATGGAGGCTATAAAAAATGATAATGATTCTTTAACATAATCCTGCAAAGAACAGTCTAAGATACTACAACCTGCATACATCGCTGATCCAACAGGCGGGGTCATATTACCCATCGTAATGGTTAAGACAAAGACCAGTCCAAAATGCACTGGATCGAACCCTGCTTTTGTTGCAACAGGAAGAAATATCGGGGTAAGCATAAGGATAAGTACCGAACCATCTACGAACATACCAGCAAAAATAAGGAATACCACAATAATAGAGAGCATTATATATGGACTATCACCGCTGATCCCAAGCAATAAATTTGCTATCACCTCGGGAATCCTGTCCCATACAAGGCCATATGTAAATATCGCTGACAAAGCAATTAAATACATGACTGCACCAACATCCGAAGTACTGGCTTTGGTTACCTCTTTAAATTCTTTCCACGTAAGATCTTTATGGGCCAGTAATCCCACAAAAAAGGCATATACGACTGCGAAAGAGCCGATTTCCGAGGGAGTAAAAACGCCTGCACGTAATCCGAATAGCAAAACTAATGGAAATATTAATGCCCAAAAACTACTCAGGCTTGTCGTTGCTATTTCTTTTAACGTCGGAAATTTTTTTCTTGCGGGCTCGAATCCTTTTATTCTTGCATCCACTGCGACGGCACTCATATATAGGAGGGTCAACAAAATCCCCGGTCCGATGCCGCCCGCAAAAAGTCGCCCTATTGAAACGTGACCAACCGTACCGTACAATATAAACCCAATACCCGGGGGTATGATCGGAGTAATGAGTGATGACCATACATTGACAGCAACCGTGTAACCTTTTGAATAACCTCTCCTGATCATCTCCGGGCCTAACATACGGCATTCCATAGCGGTATCAGCAATACATGAACCTGAAACTCCTCCCATCAGAGTGGATAGAAGAACATTCACCTGAGCCAGGCTGCCGCGCATATGTCCAACAAGAACATTGGATAAGTCCAAGAGTCTTCTTGTGATACCCGCGCCGTTCATCAGGTTGCCGGCAAGTATAAACATGGGAACTGCCAGTAACGCAAAGTTTTGTGTTTGGGAAATAGAGAGCTGTATTGGGATGGTAATAGGCAGATTGAGGTTCTGTGGAAAAAAAAGAAACCCTGATATTCCTATCGCAAAAGCCACAGGCATTCCAGTGAGAAGGAGTAATACAAATACACAGATTACCAATAACATTTTTTGAGAGTCCTCCTTAGACAACGAGAAGTAATTTGCACAATTTTCTGGATTGATACGGTGTTCATTTATGATAGATCAACCAATCGTCCCCTCAGGCTTATTTTCTCCAAAATCGCGCTTAATCCTTAGGATAGTGGTCATTAACAGGAAAATTGCTCCAACTGGTACGCTGAGTGTAACCCATGTGTAGCTAAAACCGGGTATCCCCTGGAAGGTTCTTATTCTGGTAGTGTAGGAAAGCCATGTACCAAAAAATATGAGGTATATCAAGAATCCAATTAAGACCATATGATTAAATATTCTAAAATAACGCTTAATTTTCTCTGGAAATAGTCTCGTCAGCACATCGACACTCATCAGTTTGTTTTCTCTCCAAGCAATGTCAGCGCTCAAAAAGCAAGACCAGGCATATAGGCAGGTGCTCATATCCACCGCCCAGTTAATAGGATACCTCAATAATCTGGCAACTCCAGCTGCAAATATCAGTATCACCATGGCCCAGAGAGTTATTCGAGCTACAAAGGCCTCACCTTCACGGAGATTGTCGTAGACCGTTTTCATAATTCACCCTCTTAGGAAGCGTGATCGCTTGCGATAAAGATAGTGGTGCTTTTGTTGTTTAGCGGACAGGAAATCGGTAGCCCAACGTGAGCCACCCCGTCGGAAAATTGACCGGACAACACCCCCCCTCCCTCACCCTCCCCCCTCAAGGGGGCAGGGGTCGGGGTGAGGAGGAACCGGTTTACATAACATTCCTACTTCTTCTTTCCAATTTCCTTAAAGACTTTGTCCTTTACATCAGCAATTTTCAAAACTTCATAAGCTTTTTCTCCAGCCTTTTTGAAGGCCGGTATATCCACATTGTCTACGACGATCATCCCTCTCTTTATTAGGTCAGCCTTGACTTCTTTCTCAAGCTTATCCATGATGAGCTTCGAGGTTTCTATACCAGCCTTTTCGCATTCCTCAGCAAGGATTTTTTGGTAGTCAGGAGGCAAAGCATTAAACCACTTCGAGCTGATGACCTCGTAATTGACAAGCATGATATGTCTTGTCTCGCTAACGTATTTAAGAACCTCATAGAAACGTCCAGCAGGTATGTTGTTATATACCAGTTCAACTCCATCCATAACTTTTGACTGAAGCGCCGGGTACATTTCTCCAAACGCAAGAGCCACAGGAGTTGCCCCGAGCGCGCGTATGGACTCCTGCCAAATGGGGGCAGGAGGAGTTCGAACGCGAAGCCCCTTCAAGTCTTCCGGAGTTCGAATGGGTTTGTTCATAAAAAAATGTCTGTAACCCTGGACCCAGCTAAAAGATAGAACTTTAAAACCATGCTTGTTGGCCAGCTCTTCGTGAAAACCCTTTATGGTCGGTGCCTTGGTGAGTTTTGCCACTTCATCAAGATTCTCAGCACAATAGGGTCCATTCAAAATAGCTACTCCAGGCACATAATTACCCATACGGGCTGAGTCGGTATTTTGCCCGATATTTGCACCCGCCCTAATTTGCTCCAAGATGTCTTCTTCAACGCCGAGCTGGGCGCTGTGAAAAACCTCGATTTTCAGACCGCCTTTTGTCTTCTCTTCAACCGCTTTTGCCCAATTCAGAAATCCTTGGTGATAAGGTTCTTTTTGGCCCAACACATGGTTAAATTTTAAGACATACTTCGGCTGTCCAAACGCCGGTGTTCCATAGAAAGCTACGGTTAAGAGTAAAACCATAAACACAGCTATCATCATAGAAAATCCTTTTAAGCTTTTCATATAAACCCTCCTTTTCATCCTTCTTTCTTCCTTCTCTTAGTTCGAAATTCGAATCTGATTCAAATTTCGAACCTCATCACCCGCAACTTTTAACTCTTAAATCTGCACTCCGAACTCCACACTCCGAACTTAGTACCACCTCCCTTCTCAACAACGTTTTGGTCGTTTGAACAAGACTACTTGGCTTTGTTCCCGCTAAAACCCAGTCTCTGAGAAATCTTAAAGGCCGTCTCCATCACCTCCTTTTTTAAGATTTCTTGAATCACCTTTTTCGACACTCGGAAAGCTGGAACAGAAATACTAATCGCAGCAACTGCTTTACCCGTCTCGTTGTAAATAGGCGCCGCCACACATCGGATTCCTCTTTCATTTTCCTCATCATCGACAGCGTATCCCTGGGTCCGTACCGCCTTTAGATGTTCTTTCAATTTGGCGCGATCGGTAATGGTATTTTCCGTTCTCCTCGGGAGCCCCTTTTCCTTAATGAGGTTGTCCAATTCCTCCTCGGGCAGATGAGAGAGAAGGACCTTTCCGACGGCGCAACTATGGGCAGGATTTCGAAGACCCACTCTTGAGGCCATCCTTAACCCACTCGGGTTGTAATCCAATTCGACTTTATCGATATAGACGATCTCGTTTCGGTCAAGAAAGACCATATGGACCGTTTCCTTTGTTCTCTCTGCAAGGTCTCTAATGAAAGGTTCGGCCTCTTTGCGGAGATCGAGTTGGCTGAGAAGAAGGTTACCCAGTTCCACTAATTTGAACCCTAAGAAGTAGTTTCTTGTCTTTGAATCCTGCCGGACATATCCGAAATAGGCGAGAGAGGAGACGAGGCGATGGGTTGTTCCCTTGGGAAGTTTGATTTTTTCGGACAGATCGCGAATGCTGATCCCCTGGGGACTTTGACCCAGGATATCAAGGATCGAAGAAGTCCTTTCGATGGTCTGAACAAGGTTATCGGGTTTCTGACTTCTGGAAGAGGGCATATTTCTGTATCGTAATACGAAATGCTGTTCCATTATTTATCAATTTCTAAAAACTATGTCAAGCCCTTTTTTGTCCGCAACTTTCCTCCTCTTCCCTTGGGGACAGTGTCGTAACTCACTTTTTTGTCACCCTGAACTTGGTTCAGGGTCTCATGAATATTTGGTTCCGTTACCTGCCAGTCGGTAGGCGGAGATGCTGAAACAAGTCCACCATGATGGGCTTGGCCATTTGCCCGATTGTTACACACTCCCCCTGGGAGGTGAGCGGGAGGTGAGGTGTTGACAAAAGGATGCCCAAGCCGTACTATCACCTATAAATATGGGAGAGGGCATGTGTCTATAAGTGATAATTGGGGAGGATCATCACGCTTGAACAAAGAGTGCAAGGGAGGGAGAAAAGCAAGATGTCACACACGATCGAACACGTGAGCATTCGGTGTCGAAATCTTGAGGCCTCGATTGAGTTCTTCCAAC
>CAYMTD010000085.1:0-8060 GCA_964393245.1 uncultured Syntrophaceae bacterium | reverse complement strand
AGACCAAGCCGCTCTTATCAATTCCCTTGCCTGTCTTATCGATGAAGATATCTGCTTCGGTGGTCTCCGGAACCCTTTTGATACAGACGATGATATTCATTCAATTCCCTCCTTTCCCAAGCTGCCCCCCTCTGCCTCCTTTGACAAAGGGGGAGTTGTCAACTTGCCTTCATCCTTTCAACTTTCACTGATTCCACCCCTCCCGCGATGATCGGACAAGGGTAGGGGGCAGTGATGACTCCTGGAGCAAGTCTTGATGTTAGCTGAACCTTCATTCCCATGCTTTTTCCATCTTGATTCGTGATTTGAATGAATTCACCTTCTTCTATATGAAGTGCCCGTCCATCGTTAGGATGCATCTCCAGGTACGGTTTTTCAGAGACCGACTTTAAGGCATCGCTCTTCGAGCTGAGAAGACCTGACTGAAAAAGGGAGGGCCTTTCGATCAGATGAAAAGGATAAGGTTGAGGTTGAGATTGAAATTGAGATACGTTGGTTTCCAAAGAAACAAATTTCGGCCTTCCCGTTGGAAAGCCATTTTCATATAGGAACTTATGACCTTTTGGCCACTGATCTCCGTCACGAAGCCCCTGGTAATGAGGAAGATGATGCCCGATTTCTTGGAAGATAGCCTCCGGCGTTCTGCCAGAGGGAGAAGATTCAAGAAGCGATAGCAACTGGAGGAAGATTTCGAAATCAGGTTTCGATTCTGCCAGTGGGGGTCGGAGAGGAATCAATTCTTGGATTCTTCGTTCGAGATTTGTGAAGGTTCCCCTTTTCTCAGCAAAAGTGGACGCGGGAAGGACCACGTGCGCTCTCTTTGCTGTTTCAGTCATGAAAAGGTCCTGCACAACCAAGAGGCGTAATTTCTCCAAGGCTTGATCCCCAGAAGCAAGGGTAGGGAGAGATAGGTTTCTTCCAACAAGGTAGAGTGCCTTTAACTTTCCTTCCGCGGCTTCCTTCAACAGATCTCTTCTCTCGTCCGGATTTTCTTCAAAGAGAGTTCCGATATCAATGGCTCCCTGGGAGTTACATTTTTCGTGAAGAAGGAGGATGCCCGACGATGCCTTTCCGATATGCCCTGTTATCAAACAGAGGTTTGATGAGGCGATGGCCACCTCTTCCTGGTTAAAGGGAACCCATGGTCCTGATCCAATCAAAATCATCGCCCTCTTGGCTTGAGCAAAAGCCCGTGCCGCCTTCTCAACCTCGGCACTGGCCTCAACCTTGGCCTGCTTCTCTCTCATTTCTTCCATCCCTTGTGTCATGGTTTTGATGAAGTCTTTGTCTTCGAGGCTTTCTCTGAGTATCGTCTGGATCATTGAGTTGATCACAAACACCTCCCTGCCGGGTTTTTCGAGGAGGACGATACTGGGAGGAAGAAGAGGGGAGAGCTGAGTTGATTCGGAAAGGTGGATGTCGTAACTTCCGAGCACAATCAACTGAGCCCTGTTCCGTCGAATCGCAAGATAAATCTCATTCTTGATGATCGGGTGAGTTTGGGCAGGATCCGTACCCACGAGCAGAATGCACTCTGCGTTTCGAACCTCCTGGATAGAGTTGGTCGAGGCAGGCCAGCCCAAGGTCTTTCTTAGAGCTTGGGCCGCTTTCTTTCCCGGATCATCCAGATCAATCCGATACGTTCCGATGGATTCTCGAAACAATTTTTTGAAGAGATAAATCTCCTCGTTGGTGAGCCGACTGGAAGCCATGGCGCCTATGGATTCCGGGCCATTCTCTTCTCTGATCGTTTCAAGTTCCCTAACAATAAACCGGAGGGCTTCGTCCCAGGAAACCTCTTTGAAATTCCCATTCATCCTTAACAAGGGTGACTTAATCCTTTCGGGATGATCGATGATGTCCCAACCAAAGCGTCCTTTAACGCAGAGGTTCCCATCGTTGGAACCTGCTTCAGGGCTGGAGAAGACCCGTTTGACTTCTCCTTCTTTTGAACCAATCGTGAGAAGGCATCCGCAGGCGCAGTAGGGGCAGGGGGTGGTCGTCTCTTTCCATTCCCAGGCCTTGACGGAATAGTCGAACCGGCTACTCGTGATCGCCCCTACCGGGCAGGTGTCCATGCACTGGCCACAGAATTCGCAGTGGATGGGCCGGTGAAAATCTGTGTCGATGACTGACTTCATTCCCCTGTGTGTAAACGAAAGCTCTCCCACACCCTGGACTTCATCGCAGATCCGAACACACCGGCCGCAGAGAATACATTTGTTCGGATCCCTTTGGAGAAGAGGGGAGGTATCGTCCACAGGGAAAGAGATCCGGTCCCAGGGATAGATCGTCTCTTCCACGCCATATTCATAGACCAGGGTCTGAAGGTTGCACTCCCCCTCCTTTTCACACCGAGGGCAGATCATGGGGTGGTTGAGAAGAATGAGTTGAAGCTGGAGCCTCCTCGATTCGATGACCTCAGGAGAGCGGGTGAGGATCTCCATCCCTTCTTTTGCAGGGGTAAAACAGGAGGGGAGGAGCTCAGATTCTCCTTTTCGCTGGACGACGCAGAGACGACAAGCCCCGAAGGGAATGAGCCTCCGGTCATGACAGAGAGTGGGGATTCGAATTCCGACGGACTGAGCGGCTTCAAGAATCGTCCTCCCTTTCTCAACCGTTACCTCAGTCCCATCGATCGTCAATTTGATTGGATCTGCCATGTTCTCATCAACCCTGAAGGGTTGAGTTACAGAATAGAAAGCCTGTAACTCAAGGCTTTAGCCTTGGTATTCTTTATTCGATGGCCCAGAATTTACAGGCCTGGATGCATGAACGGCAGCGAACGCACCTCTCTGGATTGATCGCTGCCGGCGTCTTTTTCTCCCAGGTGATCGCTTCCACCGGACAGGCCTTTTTGCAGAGGCCACACATCTTGCACTTGTCCGGGTTGACCCTGAATTGAATGAGGTCCACGCAGACCAGGGCGGGACAGCGTTTCTCCCGAATGTGAGCCTCGTATTCGCTGCGGAAATAACGAATCGTAGAAAGAACGGGATTGGGGGCGGTCTTCCCCAGGCCACAATGAGAACTTTCTTTGATATGATGGCCCAGCCGCTCTAGGGACTCCATATCTTCCATCTCTCCATGACCTGCGACGATTCGGTTTAGGATATTGAGCATCACCTTCATACCAATTCGGCAAGGAACGCATTTCCCGCAGGATTCATCAACAGAGAAGTCGGTGAAGAATCGGGCCGTATCGACCATGCAGGTCGAATCGTTCATGACGACCAGACCACCAGACCCCATCATGGCCCCTGCCTCGTCGAGGGAATCGAAATCAACCTCCGTATCTAAAAGAGAAGCTGGAAGGCAGGCTCCGGAAGGCCCCCCGATCTGGACAGCTTTGAATTCTCTCTTTTCGGGGATTCCTCCTCCGATATCATAGACAATCTTTCGAAGGGTTGTTCCCATCGGGACTTCAATAAGTCCAACATTGTTGACCGTCCCCGTAAGGGCGAAGACCTTGGTCCCTTTCGATCCCTCCGTCCCCAGAGACGCGAACCATTGTCCGCCTTTTAGGAGGATCGGGGGCACATTGGCAAAGGTTTCCACATTGTTGAGAACCGTCGGCTGACCCCATAGTCCAGCCTCCGTAGAACGCGGTGGTTTAATCCTCGGCATGCCTCGTCTCCCTTCAAGGGAATACATGAGGGCGGTCGATTCTCCACACACAAAGGCTCCGGCTCCGGGATAGATACTGATATCGAAATCGAAACCGGATCCAAGGATATCCTTTCCTAAGAGACCATAATTTCTCGCCTGTTCAATCGCAATATTCAGTCGATGAATGGCGAGGGGGTACTCCGCCCTGACATAGATGTGCCCTTGATGGGCATCGATGGCATAGCCGCAGATGGTCATCCCCTCCAATACGGAATGCGGGTCCGCCTCCAAAACCGATCGATCCATGAAGGCCCCCGGGTCTCCTTCGTCGCCATTGCAGATGACATATTTTGGGAAGGCAGGATATCGCTTCCCTTCTTCCCACTTTTTACCCGTAGGAAACCCTGCCCCTCCGCGCCCTCTTAATCCAGAGATTTTTACCTCTTTGATGACTTCATCGGGTGTCATCGATGTCAGCACCTTGGCCAGCGCAAAGTAGGCCCCTCTGGCAATGGCCTCCTCTATTTTCTCTGCATCGATAAGGCCTCTATTTCTTAAAGCCCAGATGGTTTGGTATTTGAAGAAGGGTATCTCTCTTAACTTGGGAATATCTTCGGGGAAAGAAGGTAAAGGTCTTTCTTCTTCCTCGCCGACGGCAAAGGCATAAGATTTAACAATTTCTCCATTTAGGATATGGCGATCAAAAATTTCACGGATTTTTTCCTCATTCAAATCGCAGTATTTCACAGGAGGAAGGCCCTGGGATTCAATAGTCACCATTGGTTCCCGGCAACAAAGGCCCGCGCAACCAGATCGAATGATCTTAATATCCTTTATCCCCCTTTCTTCAATTTCATTGGAGATTAGGGCTTCGAGTTTCTTTATGCCAGCAGCAATCCCACAGGTCCCCATATGAAAGTTGATCTTAGCCCTGTTCCCTTCCTTTTGAAGAGAAAGGCTGAGATCCACCCCTTCTTTAATCTTTTGTAAATCTTCCGCTTTCAATATCTGCATGGGTCACTCATACGACCTGACGATTTGGATGGCCTCATAGGGGTCCACTAAGGCATGGGTCTCCTGGTCGATGACAAGAGCAGGTGCCAAACTGCAACATCCAAGGCATCGAACTGCCTCCAAAGAGAATTTTCGATCCTTTGTGATTCCTCCGACCTGGACATCAAGTTCTCTCTCAAGATTCTCTAGGATCTGTTTCGCCCCCTTCACATAGCAAGCTGTTCCCAGACAGACACGGATGATGTGTTTCCCCCTCGGAATCGTGGTAAAAAAAGCATAAAAAGAGACCACGCCATAAACCTGAGAGGAGGGGAGGTGAAGTCCCTGGGCGATCCGATGCTGAACCTTCTTGGGGAGGTATCCGCAGATATCCTGAATCTCTTTCAGGACGGGGATGAGGGCGCCATGCCTCCCTTGATATTTCCCGATCACTTCGTCAATCTTTTCCCATTCCTCTTTGGTGATGGTTTCAACCAACCTCATTTTGCTTAATCCAGTCCACGGGCGAAGCTAGATCATCACCCGCAAAATCCGAAATCCGAATATCGAAATCGGAAACAAATCCCAAATTCGAATATTAAAATTCAAAAGTTTTGTTTCAAGCCTTTGTATTTTGGGCATTTGTGCTTGTTTCGAAATTCGGATTCGGTGCTTCGAAATTCTTATTCAATGGCTTCTGCCAGCAATTCCGCTATATCCATAACCTGGATCTTCTCTTCATATCCAGAGGTCTTGACGGCATCCTCAAGCGTAAGGATGCAGAAGGGACAGGCGGTCGCGATAATTTCAGCTCCCAGCCCAACCGCATCCTTGACTCGGGTTTCAGCGAGCCGTTCGCCGTTCTCTGATGAGGATTCCACCCACATCCTTCCGCCACCTCCTTCACAGCAGAGGCTCCTTTCCCGAGAGCGATCCAATTCTTTGAAGGTGATGCCGGGGATCGCATTCAGGAGCATTCGGGGTTCATCGAAGATGCCATTCTGCTTTCCAAGAAAACATGGATCGTGATAAGTTACCACCTTTTTAACCTCACGATGAAGGAGCAGCTTTCCTTCCTCGACTTTTTTGGCCAACACCTGAGTCGTATGGAACACTTCGAGCTTCCCTTGAGGGTATTCATTCTTTAGGACATTGAAACCGTGAGGGCACGAGGTGATGATTCGTTCAATCTGATAATTTTCGAAACGTTCAATATTCTTTTCCACAAGTTCTTCAAAGAGTCCGGATTCTCCCATCCTTCGGATCTCATTTCCACAACATTGTTCTTCGTTTCCGAGGATACCGAAATCGACCTCAGCGTTTCGGAGATTGAAGGCTAATGCCTTGGCGACCTGCTGAATGCGGGGATCCGAAGAGGCGGTGCATCCTACAAAATAGAGATGATCCGCTCGATCTCCTTGAGAGAAATCTTTTATCTTGAAGTCTGCGGGGAGCTCCTTTGTCCACTCTGTTCTCTTATTCTTTGGTTTCCCCCATGGATTCCCATGCTTGTAAGAATTCTCCATGGCTTCGATGAGCGTTTTGGGGATGTGCCCTTCCTCCACCAAAGAACCCCTCATGCCGATCACCAGATCCATGGGCTTGAGCCCCCGGGGGCAGCGGATGGTACAAGTTTTACAGGTAGTGCAGTCCCATAGCTCAGCCCTCTCGCTCAGATGTTCAAGGTTCCTTCCTAAGATCGCTTCGATCATCAGCCGGCGAATGTTGAGGCGCGACTTCAGCGAGACCGGGCATCCTCCCGTGCACTTTCCGCATTGAAAACAACCGTATAGGTCCAGTTGCTGAGCCATGCTCTGTTCGGATAATTCCATTTGGTTAACGCCTCCCGACTTCGTGAACTATTTCATTTATAAGACAAAAATAGTACAGAATTCAACTACTTTCCTTGTAAAACCTCTCTCGAAATTACAATCCTTTGAACCTCGGAAGTGCCTTCGTATAGGGTGGTTCCAATGATATCCCGGAGATAGCGCTCAACGGGGTAATCTTTGGTATAACCATACCCCCCCAACATCTGAACGGCGCGAATGGCGACATCTCTTGCTGTCTCCGTTGCAAAGAGTTTTGCCATGGAAGCCTCTCTCGTATGCGGTTGCTTGGTCTCCTTAAGATATGCGGCGCGCAGGACAAGGAGCTGAGCAGCTTCCAGTGCTGTATAAGAATCTGCAATCATCCATTGAATGGCTTCGAAAGTAGAAAGAGGCTTACCAAAGGCCTCCCTTTCCTTCACATACTCAATCGCAAAATCAATGGCAGCGAATCCTACGCCAAGGGCCAGTGATCCAATCCCAATCCTTCCACCGTCCAACTCCATCATCGCAATTTTGAAACCCTCTCCTTCTTTTCCGAGGAGGCAGCTGGCTGGAATGGTGCAGTTGTCAAAAACGAGCTCGTTGGTCTGGGAGGCCCGGTGGCCCATCTTCTCTTCTGCCTTTCCTACGATGAATCCGGGCGTTCCTCTTTCAATCACAAAGGCACTAATCCCTTTTCCTTTTTTTGCGTTCCGGTCAGTGACGGCCCAGGTGACCGTCACCCCTGATGCCTCGCCACTCGTGATCAGGGTTTTACTCCCGTTTAAAACGTAGGTTTCTTCTCTTTTAGTGGCCATCGTTCGAATATTAGCTGCATCCGATCCTGTGTGAGGCTCTGTGATGGCAAAGGAACCAGCTGGATATTGGCCGTTACAGAGTCTTGGGACATATTTCCTTTTGACTTCCTCCTGTCCAAATTCATAGATAACCTCGGCCACCATGTTGGTCACAGAGGTGGTCACCGCGTGGGAGGCACATCCTTTGGCAATTTCCGTAATAGCAAGGCTGTAGGCGACCACGCCAACTTCCGACCCCCCGAATTCCACAGGGATATTCATTCCCATCAGTCCGAGTTCTGCCATTCGCTTCAAATTTTGATAAGGAAATTGCTTCTCCTCATCCATTTGTGCGGCCACGGGTTTGATGTTCTTCTCCGTGAAGTCCCGGACCATGTCGCGGATCATCTCTTGCTCGGGGGTGAGTTTGAAATCCATAGGAACCCTTTGGGTTCAGTTCGGAGTAATGAGTTTGCCTGCCGCAGGCAGGGTGTTCGGAGTATTTCTGAAATCTCCGAACTCTGAACTCCGAACTCTTAACTGTATTGATAGAAGCCTCTTCCTGTTTTTCTGCCTAAATAGCCTGCAGCCACATACTTCTTCAGGAGAGGGCAGGGCCGATACTTCGGGTCTGCGAAACCCTTATAGAGCACCTCCATGATGGCCAAGCAGGTATCGAGGCCAATCAGGTCGGCCAAGGCTAACGGCCCCATGGGATGGTTCATCCCAAGCTTCATGACCGTGTCGATGGCTTCGGGCGCTCCCACCCCCTCGAAGAGAGCATAGATGGCCTCATTGATCATGGGCATCAAGATGCGGTTTGAGATGAAGCCCGGGAAGTCGTTTGCTT
>CAYMTD010000084.1:0-8319 GCA_964393245.1 uncultured Syntrophaceae bacterium | reverse complement strand
CAGCACGCTAAATGGGGGTGAAACAAGGAGGTGATATGGTTTAACGTACTGACCAAACATATTATAACACGTGGCGCTTAAAAAAGCAATCAGTCAAAGAATTTTTGGCACAACGTTTGCAGTCAAAACTAAGAGGCAAGAATGAAAACGCCAATTATCATTTTCCTCCTACTTCTAACTACAAGTTTTTCCGGGGCGGAGGTCTATAAGTGGGTAGACGAAAAGGGGATTGTCCATTTCACCGATGACATCACCCAAGTACCGGAAAAGTACCGACGGGGAATTCAAGAGATGGAGGTGGGAGAGGAGAAAACCATTGAGAAGAAGGAAGAAGGCGAAGGCTCTCCAAGAAAACAGGTAGATCTTCCCAGGGACCGATTGGGAAGAGGAGAAGATTACTGGAAGGCGAGAGTGGAAGAGTGGAGAAGAAAGCTCCAATCCTTGCAGGAAAAACTCGAGGAGCTAAGGGTTAAGTATAATGAATTAACCGAGAAGTTTAATACATCAAAAAGCACCGTTGAAAGGGGACTTATTCGCAATGAAAGGGAACAGATCAAAAACGAAATGGATGCATTGAGGGCTCAAATTGCAGAGGCCAAAGAGATGCTGGAAAAAAAGATTCCAGAGGAGGCTTCCCTTTACAAAGCAAGACCGGAGTGGGTGAAACCCTGAAAATATTTCATAGTATTTGAAAAAGATTTCTACCTCGCCAATTTTTAAACAGAATCTATTCCTTCAAGGCCCTAATCTCCATTTTGAATTCTGCAAAGATGTACCTTGGTGGCAAAAAATTTGCCAAGGACAAGACCATCGATGCCATTAGAAATCCGACGGACCCGGCACATGAGTCCCATGTTTGACAAGGGAAAATCTATCGATGGAAAAGGCGTGAAATATTAAATAGTTCCAATTCTTACATTCATTTTTTTAGAGAGAATATCGGATCAAAGTGTAGAGAAAATCAAAGGGCTTTAATACCTCTCTGGCATTAAAAATGCAAAGGATAACCTCTGGCTTAGCTAAACGCCGATGGATAACTATACTAAAATTAACCCCTCAACATCACAGACAAAGCTCGGGGTTCTTGCCGTTGATAGGAGGAAATACCCGAGATACAGCGTCGAACTCCCCCTTGACTATTGCCGGGTGGAAGGAACAGAGACTTATGGTGGCATCGTAGCCAATGCAAGTGAAGGAGGGGTTCTTGTCTACCTGCCCGAACGGATGGAGATTGGGGCTATCCTGAAGATTGAGATCTTCTACGTCAGCGGTTTGGAACTGGACACTATTAAGGCGATTGCAAAGATAGTGTGGTCCGATTTGGCAGCCAAGACGAGCTGGGGCGAATATCGATACGGCCTCCAATTTCAATCGATCGACGAGAAGGATTTTACAAGACTGATGAATCTCCTCAAAGAGATAGGAAAATAAAAGTATTGCAATTCTCAGCAGATTAATTGAAAATAGGACGAAAAATTGATCCTCTGAACAAAGGGGAGAAGCCAGAGCGGAAACGGGCACTTTTTCTTTTTGGATGATGGTGCTGACAGTCTCCTTTAATGTGGGTTGATGAGAAAAGGAATCTGCATAAAAGGAAGATCATGGAAAGAATAGACGATGGAGAAGGGAAATATCGTGTTCTCCTCCTCGGAATTGGCGATAATACTGAAGAGAAAAGAGATTCTTTTTGTAAGAGGATTTCCGAAATCTACGGCATCCCCTTTCCCCTTCTAAAAAAGATTGCTGAACGTTGTCCTACTGTTATCAAAAAGGATCTGACCCACGATAAAGCCTTCACGTTAGCCACGACACTCAAGTCCTACGGAGCAACGGTCTCTGTCGAAAGGTGTAGAAATTCCTCCGCCGTCTCCCTTGAATTTCAGTCGCTCGAGCCCCATCGATTGGCTTTGGAATCATCCTATCTCAGGAGAACTTCGAGTGGGGTCTGGAACGTGATTGGAAGGGTAAGAAATATTTCTGAAGAGGATTTAGGCGAGATCTGGGTCTTAGTTCAGATCTTCGATGACGAGGAAGAGATTCTCTCCGTTGAGGAAGCTCCCCTACCGGTCAACCCTCTACCTTCGAAGGAAGCCTCCCCTTTCAAGGTGGTACTTGAAGCAGGCCTTCCCATCAAAGCGGTCTCTCTCGCCTTTAAGGAGGCATCCGGAACAACTGTGCCGGCGGTGGATCGAAGAGAACGAAAGGATTGGACGAAGGTCAAATGGGAGAGAGACGGTGATGAAGGCGGAGTCGAGGGAATGGAAGGCCTGCCGGTGAGTCCGGCTCCCCCCTCCTCTCTCGAAACGTCTCAACCGGCTGAGGCTCCGGTGTCTTCCCCGCTGGCAGAGGAGTCTTTTTTGAAAGTTTCGAAGGAGAAAACCGAACTTTCCCAAGAAGAACTTCCAGTCCATCATCTTCCTCCCTTACCTGAGGATGCTTTCCTTGTCCCTGAAACCGCCTCCGAACCCGGGATTCAGGATGAAGCCCAGATATCTCTTCCTATGACAGAAGATATCGAAAAGATGATGGCTTTAGGGGAAAAAAATGCACCCACGGAGCAGTCGCCTTTGCAAAGGGAAGAAATCTCGTCGGAAGAAAAACCCGGACCGCTCAAAAGCAATCAAGCATTCGCCTTAGGCTTCGAAATGATCGACACCGGGGAGAAGAAAAGAGAGGAAACAGCCTCGGAAAGTGGCTCTGATCTTTTCATCTCAGCCCCTGTTCTGGGCAAAGAAGAGCCGAGGAAGGCCCTGGTCGGCTTGGTCAATGCGGAACCTTCTATCCCCCAACGAAAGGAGGTGCTTCAAGAAGCACGTTTCGACTTTTCTATCTTTGAAGAAGCCTCCAAATTGCTTGAAGAAATTTCCAAAGAGCCTACGAAGAGGGAGAAGGATGAACCCTCTCTTTTGCCGTGGATTGAAGATTTCAAAAATTCCGTAGAGAATTATTGTCAGAACAACCAGGATCTGTTTCTCTCGTGGTTTAACTCCTGCCGGCATTCAGAAGGATTGGATGATCCTTATCGTTCCGTCTTGACGATCCTGACTCAGGCGCGGTTCAATCAACGAAACCAATCCGAAAAAGCTCTCGAGAATACCCAAAAGGTTTTCAGACTTCTCCACCAATCCGATCTCAGCCTGGAGCAAATTCCCCCTCTCGAAGGGACGCCATTTTTCACCGGGGAAAACTGGAAAGAGCTTTTCCACCGGGCCATTCCCAAATTGCAACAGGTGGCGAGTCATATCATTGAGAAAAAGCGGTGGATGGTGCCAGATTTGGAACGTCTCATTCAAATCATTCCTCACATGGGCGATCGGAATAGCCGATTGGCGATCCGATGGATCCACGAGTTAATTCCGGAGGCTGTGGATATTGACGGTTCGACGATTCCAGTTTCCATCGGGGAAGGTCTTTACCGGGTAGCCGCTCGGCTGGGCGTGGTGGATCCCCATTTCGATCCGTACCAAGGGAGGAATTCGATAGGCGATCTCAAGATTCAAGGCTTTGCAAGAATGGCCTTCCCTCAGTTTCCTTGGAAGATTGAAGAGCCCATGACTGGCGTGGGAGTTGGAAAGGAGGAAGGAGGGGCAGGGCATTGTCTTCCAACCGAACCCCGATGCGAAGGCTGTCTCTTCGAGGCGTTTTGCCCAAAGTTCTATTTAGACTTCAACCCTTCAGAGAAGGGAATGAAAACACGTTAGGCGAATCTCAGTTAACGAAGAAGATGGAGAAAACAAGAGATCCCAGAGAGAGAAGAAGAACGCCCCGGCTTTTGATGGACCTCCCCTTGGAATATCGGGTGATGAATGCTCCCTACGCACAGGGAGGGATTGTGGTCAATGCGAGTGAGGAAGGGCTTCTCATCAATTCTATCAAGAATATGCCCATAGGCACAAAACTGAACATTGCCGTCCTCTTTCCTAAAGAATTCGAACTGGCCAACTTCGAAGTCGTGGCCGAGATCATCCGCAAAGAGCCCCACTGGGAAGAGGATTGGGAAGGCTATCAATACGGGCTAAGATTTGTTAGAATTTTGGAGGAGGACCGCCACAAACTGAGCCAGCTCCTGCAGGGGCAATACCCGCTGGACTGAACGGAGAACCGTCTTACGAATTGATGGTGCGAGTTCCTTCCCAGCGAGATCCAAAATCGACCTCCTCCTTCGGTCCTCTTGATCCATTCGAGATGAGCTGAAGAAATGGATGAGAAGGAAAGAAGGTTCCATTACGGAATCGTCAACTTCGAGAGAAGAAAGCATCCCCGCTTCAATATCGATCTCCCCATCGAATACTCCCTCCTTCCTTCTTCTGCAACCCACTCCGGGCGAGCGCTCAATGTGAGCGAAGGCGGATTGCTCGTCTACCTCTCGGAAAAAGTGGAGATCAACCAGCTTCTCCAACTGAGGCTTTTCTTCCCCTCGGGCTCTGAATTAAACAAGATTGAGCTCATCGCTGAGGTCGTATGGAGGGATATCCACCTCGGGAAGGACTGGGGAGATTACCGATGTGGCGTAAGGTTTGTCGACATCTCTTCAGAAGGCCTGAGCAAATTAAAGAGATTTCTGAGAAGCCTTTCAGAGTAGCACCCTCCTTCCTTCTTTTAACCAAACCTAAAACTCTCCTTGCCAAAATGTTGAGGTCGCTTTATAATAGCAGCGGAGGAGAAGAAAGATGGCCGGAAAAAGTAGTTTCCCATACCGTAAATATGACCGCAGGCCTCATCCCCACATTGTCAAGCAGATTTTGGAGGACAGTGAATTAGTGGAGATGATGAAAGAGGTGCTCATTCACGAAGGGAAACCCTGTCCTTTTTGCCATCGCAAATTGAAGGGAGAACCACGAGAAAAGGAGATCTGGTAAAGGAATCTTCTTAGTAAATATTCTCATCCGGAAAGTCTCTGACAAAAGAGAACTTCCACGGTTCGACCACAAACATATTAAAGACATCCCCTGTGCTCTTCGTAGGGAGCGTGAAAGGAAGGGAAGCAATAAAAAGACACGTTCCTCCTGCAGCGGCTATGATTCCGAGGGGCCGCGCAATAAAGAGATCTAAAATATTTATCTCGTCGTTACTGACCTTCATTTCCTGAGCCCATCCGGAAGAAATCTGAAATCCAATAAGAAACATGATCAGTAGGAACAAAGAGGTTGAATTCCTTAAGGCTTTCATAGTTACCCTCCTGTAATTAAAATCTTCAAATATTTCTACCAGAAGTAGATTTGATTGTCAAACAATTTCAGCTGGATTATCTGCAAATTTTTTGCCAATCCGTGCAAGTCGAAGCTTTTTAGATAACCCGTTGAAATTGAAGAATTAGTTTGTATTTTCATGCCTTGGGATCATGTCGTTTTTCAACTCAAGATTGGCAATAAATGTTCAATGTGTGGAAAAATATCATCCATCGTCCATTTTGCCCCTACCTCTATGAGCCAGAGTCCTCTGTGTTTAAGAAAGGAGTGAGCTCCATGGGTGTTGAACAAAAAATGCTTGACAATTGAGTAAAAAATCGCTATATATCTGCAAAATTCAAAGGGAAATTAATGTTTTGCCACTTTATGGAATGGACTCTCCTTCTCAATTCTACTTTTGAACCTCTCAAAGTAGTGACATGGAAGAAGGCAGTCATCATGGTGATGCTCGAAAAAGTAGAGGTCCTTGAAGAATACGAGCGACTCATCAGGGGTGTTAGCTATGTACTAAGACTGCCTGCGGTCATTCGCTTGAATCGCTTTATCAAGAGAAGGACGCCCATTGTTAAATTTTCTCGTCAGAACCTTTACGTTAGGGATGGGCGAAGATGCCAGTACTGTGGGACCCCCTTTGAGCACAGGTATTTAACCTATGATCATGTCATCCCACGTTCAAAAGGAGGCCAGACGGAGTGGACGAACGTTGTCACCTGTTGCCTGGCCTGCAATCTCAAAAAGGGAGGTAGAACGCCAGAAGAGGCAGGAATGTCCCTAATTCGAAAACCAAGGGCCCCCATTTGGATACCCCTCCTCGCCATGAGCCTTGGGATCGACGAAACCCCAGCCCCATGGAAAGACTATCTCTACCTTAATCTTGAGCTGACCTCTTAAGCTAATGCACCCATGCTTGTCTCCTTTTCGAGAAGGGACGTGAATTTTGTCTGGGAGATCCTCCCGAATTCCGAATGAAGGGTAAGCCGCAGCAGGTCGGAAAAAGGTCTCTGCGATAGGGTTCCCCAAAGGCTTCACCGTTCGTTTCTGTAACAAAGGGAATCCCCTTCAACGCGTCTTTCAATCGCGATGAAACACCTCTGGTCTCCGTGGAGAATGGTCTATATTCTTAGTCGAAAACAGAAGGGGTGCATCTTTTGTAAGAAGCCAAAGGAGAAGGATGACAGGAAGAATCTCATCCTGTTTCGAAGCCAATATGCCTTTGTCATGATGAACAAATTTCCGTATAATAGTGGCCATCTTATGATCGTACCAAAACGCCACTCCTCGGATTTGGATCAACTGCGTCAGGAAGAACTTCGAGACCTTTTTTTTCTGCTTAAAGCCTCTACTCGGGTACTAAAGAAAACCCTCAAACCCAATGGTTTCAACATAGGAATTAATATTGGAATTGTTGGAGGAGCAGGGGAAAAGCACATTCATTTCCATATCGTTCCGCGATGGGCAGGGGATACGAACTTCATGCCAGTGCTCGGCGAGACGAAAGTTATTCCTGAATACTTGGAAAAGACGTACGACAAGCTTTACGCTGCCTTTGAGAAATCTGCCCTTTTGAGAGAAGGTGGGAAAGGAGGGAGCAAAAAGTGAAATGGGCGAAGACGATTTTCTGGATGGTCATTTTCTTAGCTGTTATCCTTTTTTCCGTGCAGAATAAGGATGAAGTCATTCTTCGCTTCGGACTTTATCCCCTCCAAAGTTATCAGTGGGAAGTACCCAAGATTCCACTCTTTCTGGTGATTCTATGTTCTATTTTTTTGGGCGTACTGATCGGGGGTGTCGGTGATCTCTACAGGCATTTTCAACTAAGGAAAACCCTCCGCCAAAATCAAAGAATGATCGAAAGATTGGAGAGGGAGATTCAATCGCTGAGCGGTTTGAGATACGAGAAACCTCCTCTCCTAAGAGAAGATTATTAGTTGAGTCGAGCTGGACGTTAGAAACGGGGTCCCGAAAAAGGGCTCCGTGGCTTTCGCCTTGCTCGGTTTTGACGGAATCCAAAGAGTGTCAGCCCCCTAAGCTTCCTTTATTCCTTGAAAAATTTTTCTTGCAATTCATTGAAAAATGGTGTATAAAAAAATAGATATTTGGGTCTGCTGAAAAAGCGGGCTTCTTGCCCGCTTTTTTTTTAAAACTCAATGGGCATCTGCCCTGGGGACGGGATCCGGTTATGGTTCCAAGAGAGATTGTTGAGCGGGTTCGTGCCATTGCGGATCCGATCCTAACCAGTGAAGGGATGGAGTTGGTGGAGGTTGAGTATCGAAGAGAAGCCAGAGGATGGGTTCTCCGTCTTACAATTGACAAAGAGAGGGGGGTCACTCTGGATGACTGTGGTCGAATCAGCCAGGCGGTTGGAAGGGAGTTGGATGTCGAAGACTTCATTTCGGCTCCCTATGTTTTAGAGGTCTCCTCTCCAGGACTAACCCGTCCACTAAGAACCGAAAAGGATTTCTTGAGACAGCGTCATCGTTTGATCAAGGTGAGGACGGTCGATCCCATCAACAACCGCCAGCAATTTAAGGGAAGGCTCTTGGGGGTTTCGAACCGTCAGATTGAGCTGGAGACGGAAGAGGGGATCGTGCAAATCCCTTTGGCTAAGGTCGCGAAGGCCAATTTAGATATTGAATTTTAAAAAGGGAGAGCGATATGCCATCGAATCTGAATTTCATCATTGATCAGGTGGGAAAGGATAAAGGGATTGACCGAAAGGTGATCATTGAAGCGTTGGAACAGGCCGTGCTCACCGCCTCGAGAAAAAAGTACGGACACCAGGGAGAAATTGAGGTCCATTTCAATGAGGAAGCGGGAGAGGTGGAGCTCTTCCAATTCAAGCAGGTGGTTGAAGAGGTCACGAATCCTGCAACCGAGATCTCTCTTGACGAAGCAAAGGAACTGGATGGCGAAGCTCAAATCGGTGACAGCCTGGGAGTGAAACTCAACACGGATTTCGGGCGGATCGGAGCCCAGACGGCAAAACAGGTGATCATCCAGAAGGTCCGAGATGCAGAGCGGGAAAACGTCTACAACGAGTTCAAGGATCGAAAGGGAGATGTCATCAGCGGAACCGTTCAGCGGATGGAAAAAGGGAATACCTATATCAACATCGGCAGAGCAGAAGCCG
>CAYMTD010000083.1:0-8321 GCA_964393245.1 uncultured Syntrophaceae bacterium | reverse complement strand
GTAGTTTAAGGCAAGCCCGTGGAAGGAAACCCATCGCTTGATCGTCACCCCGATGGAGGCAATCTTCTCACCATTCACCCAGACCCCCCGGTTCAGCGAATCCTTTTCCCCCTCCATTCCGAAATCTTTTAACGTGCGGAGAATGACTTCTTCGAGTTGGTCCACATACCGAATGAGACGGTATCCATACCCCTTCAGATTGAGGATCGGATAGGCCACAAGCTGTCCGGGCCCGTGATAGGTCACATCCCCGCCCCTCTCCACATGATAGACGGGAATTCCCATTGAATCCAGAACTTCTTGAGGGGCGATGAGGTGGGAACGGTTTCCACGCCTCCCAAGGGTGATCACGTGGGAATGTTCGAGAAAGAGCAACAGATCCGGCAATTCCCCCCTGACCCGTCTCGACCAGAGATCAAGTTGAAGATCCCAGGCTTTTTTGTAATCGATCAGACCCAAATCTATGATGTATGCTCTTTGGTTCATATGACGCCCGACACTATCAGCACTATTTTACCAAAGTTCCAATGACCAAGCACCAATAACCAAATATTTTCATCATCAAAATCCAAACTTTGGTAATTTGAATTTAGGAATTGGTTATTATTTGGAATTTGGGATTTGGTTATTGTTATTTGTCCTTTGGGTTCCATTTCAACTTCGGTTTTCTTGCTGCCAGGACTTCATCGAGTCTCCTCACCTTCACCCGTTGAGGCGCCTGCCGAAGGAGGTCAGGATTTTCCTCTGCCTCCTTGGCAATCGCGATCATCGTTTCAATGAAACCATCGAGGCTCTCCTTGCTTTCCGTCTCCGTCGGCTCCATCATCAGCGCGGCCTTGACCACCAGTGGAAAATAGATCGTAGGAGGATGATAGCCGTAATCGATCAGCCTCTTGGCAATGTCGAGCGTGGAGACGTGATCCTTTTCCTGAAATCGGTCGGTAAAGACGCATTCGTGCATGCAAGGCCGGTCATAAGGAAGGTGGTAATAATCCTTAAGCCTTTTCATCAAATAGTTGGCATTGAGCACAGCCATCTCACTTGCCCTCTTGAGTCCTTCGGTTCCCATGGAGAGGATGTAAGCATAGGCCTTGAGGATCACACCAAAATTTCCATAAAAAGCCCTCATCTTTCCAATGCTGTGAGGTCGATCGGAATGAAGCCTATACGTTCCCTGGTCCTTTTCAATCACCGGAACAGGGAGATAGGGGGTAAGTTCTTTCTTGACGGCAACAGGCCCTGCCCCAGGACCTCCTCCCCCATGGGGAGTCGAAAACGTCTTATGAAGGTTGATGTGAACCACATCCACACCCAGCTCCCCTAATTTCATGATTCCCATCAGGGCATTCAGATTAGCCCCGTCACAATACACGAACCCCCCCTTTCGGTGAACGATCTCAGCGATCTCTGCCAGATGTTCTTCAAAAAGACCGAGCGTGTTGGGATTGGTCACCATGATCGCCGCGACCTCTTCGTCCATCTGCTCGGCCACCTTCTCGGGACTGATGACACCCTTCTCGTTCGATTTGATCTCCACCATCTGGTAAGAAACAATCGTCGAGGTGGAGCAGTTGGTCCCGTGGGCTGTATCCGGGACCAGTACTTTATTCCTCTCCTCTCCCCGAGCCTGAAGACAGGCCTTGACCATCCTGATGCCGGTCAATTCGCCATGAGCACCTGCTGCCGGCTGAAGGGAAACAGAATCCATGCCTGTAATTTCGGCGAGATAATTTCCGAGTTCATACATCAATCGAAGAGCCCCCTGAGCCAGATCTTCAGGAGTATAAGGATGAAGATTCACGAATCCACTCATCCTTGCGATCTCCTCATTCACCTTCGGATTGTATTTCATCGTACAGGAGCCCAACGGATAGAATCCACTGTCCACCCCGTAGTTCCACTGCGAGAGCCGGGTGAAGTGGCGGACCACATCAATCTCACTCAATTGGGGAAATCCTTCCAATTCCTTTCTCAGAAGATGGGACGGAATGAGATTCTTGGCCTCCACTTCCTCGACATCCCATTGGGGCAGGGAATATCCCTTTCGCCCCTCTCCCCCTTGCTCAAAAATCAGAGGCTCATCCTGAATTAGACCGGTATCTTTTCTATTCATACTATTGGTCACACCTTTTTCGATCATGTAGCGCATCGAGCATAGAATATAACTAAGGCTTACTCGGTTTGTTGAGTTTATTGTGTTTGTTGAGTTTTTTGAGTTAACCCGAGGAACCCGACAAACTCAAGAAACAGAGTAAATAGTAACTTACGCCATGCGCTATGCGCTCTGCTCTCTGTCTATGAACTTAGGACTCTCTCCAATACTTCGGCCCACCGATCAATCTCCCCCTTCGTGTTCATCTCCGTAACGGCCACCAGAAGGTGGCGATTCAATTCAGGATAAAATCTTGCTAGCGGTAGACCTCCGATGACCTTCTCTTTTTTCATCTCTCGTAACACTGTCTCGGGATCAGCATCGATCTCCAGAACAAATTCATTGAACGTAGGACCAGAAAAGCTCTGCCTGCAGCCTCTTATTCTTGAGGCAGCCTTTTTTGCATATTCAGCCTTGCTCAGATTCATCATCGCCACTTCTTTCAATCCTTCTCTTCCGAGGCAAGAGAGATAGATCGTTGCCATCAGAGCACAGAGTGCCTCGTTGGTGCAGATATTGGAGGTGGCCTTCTCTCTCCGGATGTGTTGCTCCCTCGTCGCTAAAGTCAGGACAAATCCCCTCTTGCCCTCCAAATCGACCGTCTCTCCCACAAGTCTTCCGGGCATGCTTCTCACGTGCTTATTTCTTGTGGTAAAGATTCCGAGGTAGGGGCCTCCAAAGGAAAGCGGGATTCCCAAACTCTGGCCTTCTCCTGCGACGATATCCGCCCCGCATTCTCCCGGCGGAGTCAAGATTCCATAGGCAATCGCCTCGCTGAATCCAGCGATCATCACTCCTCCGACCTGATGGACTTTCTCCGCGATCCCCTGGAGATTCTCAATGACGCCAAAGAAGTTGGGGCTCTGAATCACAACAGCGTCGATCGTTTCATCGAGAAGGCTGGAAAGCGCACTCTCATCCGTCCGGCCATCCTCTTTCCGGTAAGGGATGGGAATGATTTCCTGCTGACAGGGGTCGAGATAGGTTTCAATCACCTTGCGATATTCAGGGTGAATTGCCAGAGAAAGAAGGACCTTCCTTCTCTTTGTAATCCGAAAGGCCATCAATACGGCCTCTGCCAGACTGGAGGCACCATCATAGAGTGAACCGTTTGAAACCTCCATGCCCGTCAATTGACACATCAAGGTCTGGTATTCAAAAATCGATTGAAGGGTTCCCTGGCTGATCTCCGGTTGATAGGGAGTGTACGCCGTGTAAAATTCTGAACGGGAGATCAAGTAAGGGACAACGGCAGGGATGAAATGATGATAGGCTCCTCCACCCAGGAAAGACGAGTAGAGCGTAGGCTGGAGCTGCTGAAAATGGCGCAGAAGGTCAGCCTCTCCGAGGGGTTCAGGGAGGTTCATCGGTTTTGTAAGCCTGTTTTTCATTGGGATGGTTACAAAGAGGTCTTCTACCCTCTGAACACCAATGGTTTCGAGCATCCTCCGAATGTCTTCAGGGGTGTGAGGAATGTAACGCGTAAAATTTCCCATTTATGCCTCTTCCTTTGAAACAAGATCCTGGTACGCCCTGGAGGAGAGAAGGTTTTTCAACTCCTCCTTGTCTCTGATTTCCATCTTGATGATCCACCCTCTCCCATAAGGATCTTCATTGACGAATTGGGGCGAATCCTTCAGGGCGATGTTCGTCTCCACGACTTTCCCGGTGACGGGGGAGAAGACATCGGCCACTGTCTTGACGGACTCCACGACCCCCAGGCTCTCCCCTTTCTTAAATTCCGATCCGATCTGAGGGAGTTCAACGTAGACGATGTCCTTCAATTGGCTCTGAGCATAGTCGGTCAGGCCAATGGTGGCTTGGCTCCCTTCATCTCTCAACCATTCATGGCTTTCTGAATAAAGCAAATTTTCTGGAAATTTCATCTGCCACCCCCTTGTTAAACAATATTGCAGATTTCAGATTCCAAATTTCAGATTGAGAATTCCCGAGTCGTTCAGAAACAGGTTCAAGATTCCTATTTTTTCAATATGCAATTTGAAATTTGCAACTTGAAATTATTTTAATTTCTCTAATGGAACATCGATGATCCCTTGAATCGCGGAGATGTGTGTCCACTTACCATTCAGAAGGATCATATGTTTGGAAGTCTTCGACGGCATCCGCCGGCCGGATAACGCCGTGTCAATGATCTTCTCTTTTGTAACCATCTCCCCTTCCCTCCAGGGAATGACTTTGATCTCCGGTGATTGATAGTCCACCATGACCACCGGAATTTTTTTGCATCCTAATCTCTTCAAAGCCTGAAGCCGGTGATGACCATCCAGGATGATACGGGTCTTCTTATCAATGCAGATGGGCATCTTCAGCATGCCATCCAACAGAATTTCGTTCTTCAATGCCTCCAGATAATCGGGCCTAATCTCCTCATGCTCCTTTAACTCTTCGATCTCAAAAAAGACAACGTCATCCTTATTCGTCTTTCTTCTCTCAGGCTTCATGAGGATAGAACCTTTTCGTTCACTAAGTTCGGAGGCCTTTTCCCGCTAAGCCCTGCCACCACGTTTTCCGCGGCTATGGTCGCCATCCGAAGCCGGGTCCCCTGAGAGGCACTGGCAATGTGGGGGGCCAGGACAACATTCTTCATCTGGAGAAGCTCAGGTTCAACCTCTGGCTCTCTCTCATAGACATCCAAGCCGGCCCCTGCAATTTCTCCCTGTAGTAAGGCCTGAACCAGGGCCTTTTCATCCACCACCGGTCCCCGGGACACGTTGATCAAGATTGCGGTCGGTTTCATGAGAGTTAGCTCGGCTGTGGAAATATAGTGAGTCGTGTCACGATTCAGCGGCACATGGAGGGTTACAAAATCCGACGCCGCAAGCAAGGTTTTCTTATCTACAAAACGGACGCCTAACTCCTTTTCAACGGACGACGAGGCCCGCACCGCGTCCGTGTAAAATATCTGCATATCAAATCCCTTTGCTCTCCGCGCCACTCCCTGCCCAATCCGCCCCAGACCACAGATGCCAAGAATCTTGTGGTGGACATCGACGCCCAGAAACTCCATCAACTTCCACCCGGTCCATTTTGAAGAGCGGAGAAACTGGTCGGCTTCCACAACCCGCCTTGCTGTAGCGAGCAGGAGTGCCCAGGTTAAATCAGCCGTCGTATCATCCAAAACGCCTGGGGTATTCGTGACCATGACCCTATGTCGGGTACAGGCTTCAACATCAATATTATTATAGCCAACCGCAACATTCGAAACGATTTTGAGGTCAGGACACTTAGAAAGGACGGCCTCATCAATCCGATCCGGGAGAAGAATGATTGCCCTTGCTTTGCCTTGAAGTTTCCTGATCAACTCATCTGGAGAAAAGGAGGCATCGCTTGGGTTATCTTCAACCTCGAAATGTTCCCTGACGATAGCTACGGCCTCGTCGAAGATCTTGCGAGTGATCAGAACCTTTGGCTTCATCGTATTACCAATTACCAAGAGCATAAAATCGTTTCCATTTTGTAGGGCAAGGCTTCAGCCTTGCTATGAGCAGGCCTAAAGGCCTGCGCTACACAATAATATTTTTTGAGGCAAACAATCTAACGCTCCTATTAATAACGCAAAATAAAAAGGAGGAAGGCGAATGAATTCGTACCGCCTTCCTCCTGTCTTCTGACCTGAGAGATTATCCCTCGACAAGCTCGGGATTTGTCCCCTTCGGTGTCCCGTCCTTCGACTTGGCCGTTGACGGGATCTTTCCAGGATTTCCTTAAGTTACAGTCCTTTTGCCTGAGAGTTTCTCCCGGTATCCCGGAATTGCCCCTTCGGCGCCCCGTCCTTTTGGGTCAGGGTCTCTCCTGTAGCTAAGAAAAATTCTGTCCCAATTAGAAAACGATGTCAAGAAGAATTATTTCAAGGAGGTAATGCCTCACTGAAGCATGAGATATTGGGTAGAGGAGGCTCTAGCCTCCCTTCTAAAGGGCGACTAAAGTCGCCCCTCCCCCCTTTAAGTAAGGCATTGCATGTCAACTTTTTTTTCAATTGCACCGGGGGGATCTTCATGGTATGAAAAAGATCGTAGCTTCATCACACCAGGATGTGAGCGATATGGGAAAGAAAAAACTATTCACTCCCGTTCACGACGCAGACGCCGTAAGATTCTGTCAGGATTTGGTACGGATCAGGAGCGCCAATCCACCCGGAGACGAACTTCTTGCCGCACAATATATGGCCTCCACATTGAAGAAGGCTGGGTTAGAGGTAGAGTTAGTGAATCACAGCTCAACGAGAGCGAGCGTATTAGCGCGCCTAAGAAGCGACCGCAAGAAGCCTGGCCTTCTTCTCAGCGGCCATCTTGATACTGTCCCGGTTGGAAGCGGAAAATGGGCGCATGATCCCTTTCAGGCGGAAATGGCCGAAGGCAGGGTTTGGGGACGAGGCGCTGCTGACATGAAGGGGGGATTGGCCGCCCTGATGGCGGCGGCCCAGACGCTATCCGAGGCCCGAGTTACACTCCACGGGGATCTCATCATCGCGGCCACGGCAGGGGAGGAGACCGACTCCTTGGGTGCCACGGCGATAGCGGCCCGACCTGACCTTGGACCACTTCAGGCCGTGGCCATACCAGAGCCAAGTTACAATGATGTCTATATCGCCGAGAAAGGGGCTCTCTGGTTAGAACTCTCCACCCACGGCAGGACGGCCCATGGTTCGATGCCAGATCTGGGACAGAATGCGATCATGATGATGGTGGCCCTGATAAACGAACTGAAAAAGTTGGCCATCCCGTTCAAGGAGCACCCGCTCTTGGGCGGATTCACCCAAAGCGTGAATACCATTAGTGGAGGACTGAAGACGAATGTCATTCCTGACCAGTGCGTGGTCACCGTGGATATGCGTACCGTGCCTGGCCAGGATCACCGCGCCATTGTGCAACGGATAGAAGATTTGATAGTAGACCTGAGCCGCCGCATACCTGTCTTCAAAGCCTCGGTGAGTGTGATCAATGATCGCATCCCTATCGAAACCTCTCCGGAGGAACCGGTGGTCCAGAGCTTTGCGGATGTCGTTGCTGAGGTGACAGGTTACAGACCTGTTCCCAAAGGGGTGCGTTACTACACGGATGCGGTCGCCTTCGTTCCGGCCCTCAAAATCCCGATGATCATCTGTGGTCCAGGGGATGCTCGGTTAGCCCACCAGCCGGATGAACATGTAGAGGTGGCGAAGCTCATAGAAGCCGCAAGAATCTATACTCTGGCCGCTCTGAGCCTTTTGGGATAAGGGAAGGAATTACACATGCTTCTTCAGGACTAAATCGATGACCAGCTCATTTGCCAGATGATGCAGATCCTCTCTTAAAGCCTGCTCCTGACACGAACGGGGAACATCGATTCGGATATCCATCTCGAAGATGGGCGTCCCGCTTTCCGCGGAAGCCACGCGATGCGTTTTCATATCGATAATATTTACCTCGCGATCAGCCAAGAGCCTGCAGACCTTATAGACGATGCCAGCATGGTCAATTCCTGAGGTAGTAATTTGAAAACGATCCATAGGTTCTTTTGAGATGGGATGGGCCTCCTCGAAAGAGATGGGCGAAAAGAAGACCGTCAATTGCTTCTCCCATTCGAGTCGCTTGAGCCCTGCAGAGAGTTTCTGATTGACCTCTTCCCTCTCCGTCGAAAAGAGAAGGAGAAGGGCGAAGTGGTTTCGGAGGAGGCTCATGCTTGAATCTTCGATATTTCCTCCACACTCATAGATCACCTCAGAGACATCGGCCACAATTCCGGGCCGGTCCTTACCGATTGCCGACAGGATAAAGTAAGTTTTCATTGAACCCTCCCAACAAATCCCCCTTTATCCCCCTTTGCTAAAGGGGGAATGAGGGGGATTATTCTAAAATTTCCAGGTTTGCATTTCTGACTTTCAGCCTCTTGCTGCCGACCGATTGAAAAAGAACGGTGGCCTTCTGATCCTCACCCATGCCTTCCACGGACTTTACCCTTCCATCCCCAAACTTGGCATGCCTTACTCTCATCCCTACTTTGAGGGAAAAGAATCCTTCGGGACTCAGAACAACTTCTTCCCTTGATGAGGATAGGGTTTCAGTGATGCTTTCATGGCCTCTCTCTTTGTCTTTCTGCAAATGGGTTTCCCAGCCGGTCAATGTCCCCTGGGTCAAGCGGCCTCTATCGAATAGGCTTTCGTCCTCCT
>CAYMTD010000082.1:0-8361 GCA_964393245.1 uncultured Syntrophaceae bacterium | reverse complement strand
TTAGATTTACTGCACGATGAACGAGCTGTGAGGGATGAATTGGACAATTGAATGAGTGATGGTTTAATTTTCAGCACTCGTCACTCGCTTTTGGGTTCCACCTTCTGTACCATCGTGGAGCGATGATCAAACACCCGATGGCAAAAGCAGCACCGGCGAATAGGTCGATCACATAATGATATCTCAGATAGACCGTGGAGAGGATCAATGCACAGATGATTGGGAGGAAAAGATAAGCAAGGAATCTCTCGTAGCGGTAGCTGAGATAAAGGACCATGAGCACCAGCTGGGTGTGGCCGCTGGGCATGCAGTCGCGCTTATTATGCTCCAGGGCGTTTAACGTATCTCTGACAAAATCGGTGATCCACGTCCCTTCCAGAGGCACTGAGTGAAACGAGGCCAGGGCATATCGCGGTCCAATCGCCGGAAAGAGAATGTAACCGATAAAGGAGGCGTAATATCCAAAGGTCAACACAAAGATCGATTCATTGAACTCCAGCCTCCGGTTCTTTAGGTAAAGGACGACCACGAGGGTCACGGGAAGAAAATAGTAACTCACATAGGCCAGGGACATGATATCCGTAAACCAGGAAACGATCCACCTCTCCATCCATACCGTGGGATGCACTCCGAACAGGAAGAGGTCGATCTCTATCAGCTTCGCGTCAATATCCGGCTTGAGATAATGAATCAGATCGCCGAGTGACTCGTAAATAAGAATGACGAAGATCAACGGTGAGAAATCGTTGAACAAGATCCCTTTCCCCCCCTTGCGATCAGAGAGCAGCTTGAGGACAAAGAGCAGGGCCATGAGCATGAAGTAGCGGAGCAGGAGGGAGGACCAGAGCGGAAGATTCCCTTTGAAGATGAGCGTAACGAGAATCAAGCCAAGTAAGAAGAAAAAGGTCAGTCCGTGAATGGGAGAAACTTTCTTCATACGTGATGAAACAACCTGACCCTGCCTACCGGCCGCGGTCCCGACCGAGGACGGGGCAGGCAGGCGTGACTCGTGAACCGTGTCCGCTATACCCCAAGGCAATAAGCAATTGATGAAAAGTTTAAATAAACGAAATCGTGCTAAAAATCAAGATATTGTACGAACTCTTAAGAAGACGAGTCACGCCTGCGGGCTGAAGCGCCCTTCGGCGCGCAAGCACGAATCACGCCTGCCTGCCGGTAGGCAGGGACACGAACACGTGTTTCATTAGGAGGACTGGGCATGCGATATTCGCAATATTTTCTTCCGACCCTCAAAGAGATCCCTTCCGAGGCCGAGGTCCCCAGCCACCAGCTCATGCTACGGACAGGGATGATCCGGAAACTGGCGTCGGGCATTTACTCCTATCTTCCTTTCGGGCTTCGAGCCATGCGGAAGGTGGAGGCGATCATCCGGGAGGAGATGAATCGAGCCGGTGCGATCGAGGTGTTTCTCCCCTTTGTCCAACCCGCCGAGATCTGGCAGGAGAGCCATCGGTGGGAGGAATATGGCAAGGAACTTTTGAGATTTCAAGATCGACACGATCGGGACTGCTGTCTGGGACCTACCCACGAGGAGGTAATGGCGGATATCGCTCGCAAGGAAATCCGATCGTACCGTCAGATGCCTTTGAATCTCTATCAGATCCAGACCAAATTCAGGGACGAGATCCGCCCCCGATTCGGAGTGATGCGGGCTCGTGAATTCATCATGAAGGATGCCTATACCTTTGATCTTGACGAGAAGGGATTGGATAAAAGTTACCAGAAGATGGTCGATGCCTACACACGTATCTTCGAACGTTGTGGATTGAAATTTAGAATGGTCGAAGCCGAATCCGGTGTGATCGGGGGATCCTATTCTCATGAGTTCATGGTCTTGGCAGAAACAGGCGAGGAGACCATTGTCAGTTGCACCCGGTGCACCTATGGGGCAAATATTGAAAAGGCAAACTTTAGAAGAGCAGAATTCAAAGGACCAACCCCGGATCAAGGGAACTTCAAACCCCTTCAGAAAGTCCTGACCCCTGATCAGCGAACCGTGGAAGAGGTCACTCGGTTCCTCCATGTTCGGCCACAGGACTTGGTGAAAACCTTGATTTTCGAAGCTGAAAGCGGATGCATTGCAGCCCTGGTTCGGGGAGATCACGAAATCAGCGAAAAAAAGTTAAGAAATATTTTGCAGACGGAAAATCTCCAACTGGCGGGAGAAACCGTGGTGGAAGAAATCACCCATGCCCCGAAAGGATTTGCAGGGCCTGTCGGGATCTCCATCCCTATGGTCGCTGACCTGGATATTCGGGTAATGACCAACTTCGTCACCGGCGCCAATGAGAAGGACGCTCATCTGATCAACGTCAATATCGGACGAGATTTTCAAGTGACTCAATTCGCCGATCTCAGGAGATTCGTTCCGGGAGATCGTTGCCCTCTTTGTGGGGACGAAACTCGGCTCGACAAGGGGATCGAGGTGGGTCACACCTTCAAACTTGGAACGAAATATAGTCAGCCCATGGGTGCAACCTACCTGGATGATCAGGGGAAGGAAAAAGAAATTGTCATGGGATCTTATGGAATTGGTGTCGGACGGACCGTGGCTGCAGCGATTGAACAGTATTTCGACGAAAACGGTATCGTCTTCCCAATGCCCATTGCCCCCTTTCAAGTCCTCATCCTCCCCGTCAATATCAAAATCGACCCTTTAAGAGAGACGGCAAATCAACTCTATCAGGATCTGATAAAAGAGAGGATAGAAGTTTTGTACGACGACCGGGAGGAATCTCCGGGAGTCAAATTCAAGGATGCCGATCTGATCGGTATCCCCTTGAGGGTGACCCTGGGCGAGAAAAACTTGAAAAAGGGTTTGGTGGAGATCAAGAACAGAAGAACGGGAGAAGTCACCCTTGTAAAGAAGAGGGAGACGGTATCGAAGATCAGAAAATTGATTGATCAGGAAATGGCGGCAGTCGTCCCAAATCTTTCTTGAATCACCCGATCGAAGCGTGGCCGGTAGATCAATTCAAAGGTCTCTTCCTTTCCCGGGAAAAGACTGCAGGCTGCGCATTTCACGTCCTCCACAATTCCGTAGGCTTGTTCCATGGAGAGATCATCCTGCTGGATCGAAAGGATGGAAAAATCGACGAGAAATCGGAGATACCGGATCTTCCGGTTCTCCTCTTTGACGTCTTTGTCGTCTCTCTTCATTTGTTTCTCTGGCGAAGGTCAATTCTAACTTTTTATAACAGGAACATCTCCTGTTGTAAACCCCGTTAGAAGACCTTGGGCCCTCAAGGGAGAACGCCTGGATAGGACATCAAACCCCATGCCCGCTCCCATGAGGATATGAGCTTCATCCCGGCTGCATGTGGCGGGGGTTTCTAAAGGGGTAAAGATGAACAATTCGCAAAGCTTCTGCCGGCAACAAAATTATCCGTTGACAGCTTGTTTCAAACCTTTATATGATCATTCACACCATTCAAAGGGTCTCTGTGGATGAGCCAATTGACGAAAACCGATCCAAAAGACAGGATTATTTTTGCCCTCGATGTTGAACACTTCTCAGAGGCTCAGCGCTGGGTGAACCTCCTGAAAGACCATATCGGAATGTTTAAAGTGGGCAAGCAACTCTTCACCCATGCGGGTCCCAAGGTTATCGATATGATCCGGAAAAAGGGCCAAAAGGTATTTCTCGACCTCAAGTATCATGATATTCCAAATACCGTGGCCAAGGCCGGAGCAGAGGCGACGAAGTTTGAAGTCTCCATGTTCAATCTGCACGCCCTGGGGGGATTTGAAATGATGAAGAAAACGGTTGAGGCCTCCAGGGCCGTCGCCAAAGATCTCGGTCTCCCCAGACCCCTCATCCTGGCCATCACCGTCCTCACCAGCATGGATGAGGAGGGAATAAAGGAGGTGGGAATCCAGGGGCCGATCCCGGAGGAAGTTGGACGACTTGCCCTTCTCTCCATGAAGGCGGGGTTGGATGGCGTGGTCGCATCCCCCAAAGAAATCGAAATTATCCGGGATCGTTGCGGAGAAAAATTCTTGATCGTCACCCCGGGGATCCGTCATCCATCCGAAAAGAAGGATGATCAGAAGAGGACCTTGTCTCCAAAAGAGGCGATTGCTGCTGGGGCGGACTACCTGGTCATCGGCCGGCCGATCAAAGAGGCGAAAGATCCTTTGGAAGCCGTTCAGAAGATCATTGAGGATATCTCATGAACATAAGGTTCCAAATCTCAAGCACCAATACCCAACAATCAATATCCAAACGCTCTATCCTGTGGATATGAAATTTGATGAAGTCGTAAAAAGTCGTCATTCCCGTGAAAACCGGAATCCAGGGAATTCTAACTACATGAAAATACCGGATCCCTGCTTCGGCAGGAATGACAAAAAATCTCTTTTCAGACTTTTTGCGAGACCATCAAATTTGGTAATTGGTTATTGGTATTTACTGGCAGCTTGATATTTGGTGATTGGTTATTGTATTTTGTGCTATGTCTCTAATCATCTACGGGATTCATCCAGTTAAAGAAGCCTTAAAATCCTCCCACCTTCAAGTCGAGAAGATTCTGGTTGCCACGCAGAAACCGAACCCTTCGTTTCAATCCCTGCTCGACCTGGCGAGGCAGAGACAGATTCCGATCGTTTATACCCGGAGGGAAACCCTTGAACAAATGGCCAAAGGTGGCGTTCACCAAAATATCATCGCCGTCGTAAAAGAAATCTCCTATGTGAATCTCGAAGAAATTCTCTCTCGCTCGAAGGGAGGGCCGACCAAAGCCCTCTTTCTCGTACTCGATGGAATCCAGGATCCTCAGAACTTCGGGTCTCTCATTCGCACGGCGCTGGGATGCGGTGCACACGGGATTATCGTCCCAAAAGACAGGGCGGTGGGAATCACACCCGTCGTGGTCAAAGCCTCGGCAGGAGCCACTGCCCATCTGCCCATTGCAAAGGTGACCAACCTTTCAAGGGCCATCGAATCATTGCAGAAGGAAAGAATCTGGGTGTATGGGGCCACTGGGGAGGCGAAAGATAAGGTTTACGAGCTCGACTTAACGGTGGACCTTGCCATCGTCATCGGTGCCGAAGGAAAAGGAATCCGTCCCCTAATAAAGAAAAAATGCGACCGGCTTTTCTCCATTCCCATGAGAGGGCCCCTCAGCTCTTTTAACGCCTCTGTTTCAGGGGGGATGATCCTTTATGAAGTGACGCGACAACGGTTTTTTCATCATAATCCCGATGGGTAGGGAACGCATACATGCATTCCCTATGCGGGAATACAAGGATTTGAAGAGGACAAATGATCATCATTCAAAGACCTGGCCAGGAGCCTTTAGAGATTGAATTTATCCTCATAGATTTCGAGGGAACCCTGGCTCAGGACCGTCGGGTCCATCCTAAGGTAAAGGATAAGCTCAACCTCCTCTCCAAACGAACGAAGATTTATATCGCCACTCAAGGAAACCATGAGGTCGTCTCCGAGGTCTTGAAAAAAGCGAAGGCAGAGGTCATCCATTTAATAGAAGGAGGGGCTTCCCAAGGGAAACTGGATCTGATCCGCCGGCTTGGCGCATTCCGAACGGTGGTTATTGGGAATGGGTTTGACGACCTATTAATGATGGAGGAGGCCGCCCTGGCAATCTGTGTGATAGGAAAAGAGGGAGCCTCTGCGGAGGCGGTGGCAAAAGCCGATGTGGTCGTCACGGATATCCTTCATGCCCTGGATTTCCTTTTAAAGCCGCTCCGTCATCAGGCCACGCTTTCCAAATGAAAACTCATAGCCTATTGATCAATTAGCAATGAAAATTAGCATTGCCACTTAAAATGAGTTAAATTTTTTACTGCTAATTTTTCATTGCTAATTTTGCATTTTAATTGAGTTTCCACAAATGTTTTCTTATTATTTCATTCGGTTCAGCGGTCCCTTGCTCCTCGTGCTGGTGGGGTTAAAGATAGCGTCCGGATATGCCCTTGTCGGAAAGATCGAAGGGATCGGCTGGCTTTCTGCCCTCCATCAACACCGAACGCTTGACATTCTGCTTGTCTTTTTTTTCGTTTTCCATGCCTCTTATGGGCTCCGTCTGTTTCTCATCGACTTAGGCATGATGAGGCAGGAGAAGTCACTGTTCTGGATATTGACAATGATCGGTTCTGGATTATTTGTCCTGTCTTACGGCTATCTTTTCTAAGAAGAGGAACGTGCAACTCCTTTTCCACGATATCTTAGTGATTGGCGGAGGACTCGCTGGATTGAGGGCCGCGATCGAGGCAAAACAGGCAGGTCGGGATGTCGCAGTCCTTTCTAAGGTTCATCCCCTCCGATCCCACTCGGTGGCGGCTCAGGGAGGGATCAATGCTGCCTTGGCCAATGCACCGGCTCCTTCGATCGATACGTGGGAAAAACACGCGTTCGACACGATCAAGGGAAGTGACTACCTTGCCGATCAAAATGCTGTGGAAATCATGTGTCAAGAGGCGATCCAACGGGTCATCGAGATGGAACATTGGGGGACCGTTTTCTCACGAATGGAGGATGGAAGAATTGCTCAAAGACCTTTCGGCGGGGCAGGCTTTCCCCGGACGTGCTACGCCGCCGATCGGACCGGGCAAAATCTGTTGCATGTGCTTTACGAACAGGTCACAGGTCTTCAAATCCCCATTTATGAGGAATGGTATGCTCTTTCAGTCGTGGTTGACGAAGGAAGATCTGCAGGGGTGATCGCCCTCAACTTCCTCAAAGGAGAAATCCTCCCCATCTGCGCCAAATCGATCATCCTCGCCACAGGGGGATACGGCCGAGTCTACCTCAAATCGACCAATGCGCTCATCAATACGGGTAGTGGCTGCCATCTCGCCTACCAAGCAGGTGTCCCTCTAAAGGACATGGAGTTTGTTCAATTTCATCCTACGAGTCTCCACGGAACGAATATACTCATTACGGAGGCAGCCAGAGGAGAAGGAGGATATCTTTTTAATGCAAAGGGCGAGCGTTTCATGGAACGCTATGCCCCACATCTCATGGAGCTGGGCCCCCGAGATGTTGTGGCCAGGGGGATCCAGACCGAGATTGATGAGGGCAGGGCCTTTGAAGGCGGTTACGTCTATCTCGATCTTCGTCATCTGGGAAAAGAAAAAATAGTAGATCGACTCCCTGGGATTCGCCAGATTTCCATAGACTTTGCAGGCATAGATCCTATCCACCAAGCTATTCCTATCGAACCGGCGCAGCACTACTGCATGGGAGGGATTGATACAAATGTGGATGGCGAGACCTCTCTGCCTGGACTTTATGCCGCAGGAGAGTGTGCCTGTGTGAGTGTCCACGGTGCGAACCGTCTGGGTGGAAATTCCCTCTTGGAGACAATTGTCTTCGGAGCACGAGCAGGAAAAAGAGCTGCTCAACAGGAAGGAAAGGAAGGCCCTGTTCCCAATGAACGTGCGTTTCACGAAAGGTTGAAATCATTCCGTTCGAAGGTCGAAGAACTCTTCGACAGGCGGATGGAAGAGCGCTGTTTCCGTCTACGGGACGAGCTCAAGACCCTCATGACCTCCAAGGTCGGAATCTTCCGAAAGGAGTCAGATCTGCTGTTTGCAAAAAAGATGATCAAAGAGTTGAAAGAGAGATTGAATCGCGTTGGGATGAAGCAGAGGCATCTTGCGTTTAATTATGAACTCGTCAGCTATCTTGAATTAGAAGCGATGGTTCATATCGCTGAGGTGATCGTTGAGGGAGCCCTGTCCCGAAAGGAGAGTCGCGGCTCCCACTTCCGGATCGACTACCCACATCGGGACGACGAGCATTGGCTTCGTCATACCGTTGCTTACAAAACAGCAGAAGGGCCGAGGATGGTATACAAGGAAGTAATCATTACCTCGTTTCCACCGAGAGAGAGAACATATTAGTAAGAGGCTGAACCGAATCCGGCGTGACATCCCTAACCCAGGATTTTTTGACATCCCGAATTTATTTCGGGATTTCGATTTTGTTCCTGGACACTTTAGACCTCCGGGTTAAAGGAAAAATGAAGTCAGAATTTCTAACTCTAAAAATCCAACGCTTCGACAAAGAGCATGATCCCCACCAGTGGATCGAGACCTACCAGGTGGAAATCCGAAACGGGATGAATCTGCTGGAGGCATTAATCAAAATTCAGGATGAACAGGATGGGGGCCTGGCGCTTCGCTACTCCTGCCGGGGAGCTGTCTGCGGCTCCTGTGCCATGAAGGTCAATGGGAAAGCGGTTTTGGCCTGTCGGACTCATGTGCAAGACCTGTTGGGGAGTCCCGTTCTGATTGAACCTCTCCCCTATTTCCCGGTTATCCGCGACCTTGTCGTTGACATGTCTCTTTTTTTCCAACACTATCAGGAAATAGAAC
>CAYMTD010000081.1:0-8446 GCA_964393245.1 uncultured Syntrophaceae bacterium | reverse complement strand
GAGTGTTCGCATGCGATGAAGAGCGAGCGGATTTCTCTGGAGATTGACCGGAGAATCTTCACGCCGGTTTCGCGGCCCAGTTATGCATGGGAGCGTGGATACAAAAAGCGTACGGCGGTGGAACGAGTCAATTCGAGATTGGATGTGAGTTTTGGATTTGAAAAGCATTTCATTCGTGGGTTGAAGAAGATGGAGGTGCGGGTTGGGCTTGCCCTTTGTGTAATGCTGGCGATGGCCGTAGGCCGCATTAAGGAGCAGCACCAAGAACTGATGCGATCGTTGGTGAAGAGTCCTATCCGGGTCGACAAAGCTGCTTGAGATAGAGCAGCGGACGAACATTGTGTATTCCGAAAACAGCGATGGAGAGGTGTCACTTGGAATGTGAAAAATGGAGGCAGCTATCGTCTACTGTATTTGTGGACCCCGTGGATGCTTCTTTGGGCCGAACTTTTACGTTCCGCCCCGCTTCCTACTGCCTCCCTTTTTCTAAAAAAGAAGGACATCGCAAATAGCCCATGGTGATAAAACCTGGAGAAGGGCCTTGTATTCGGTGTATGTTTCCTTCTCCCCCTCCGCCCGGATTGGTCCCCTCCTGCCAGGAAGCTGGCGTTCTCGGTGCCCTGGCTGGTATCATCGGATTGATCCAGGCAACCGAGACCTTAAAACTCATCCTGGAAATTGGAGAACCTTTGGTTGGCAAATTAGTCCTGTTCGATGCTCTTAGGATGGATTTAACGAAGTTAGAGGTGAGGAGGGATGAGAGCTGTCCGATTTGCAGCGACAAGCCAACTATTAAGGGACTGATGGACTATGAACAATTTTGTGGATCGGAACCCTCATCTCGCCTCTCTGCCCGCTAACCGGAGTTTTAAAGGGTGCATGCCTTGAGCTGCAATTACGATTAAAGTTCTTTAAATGAAATTATGTGCCATTGGGTTCTCGGGACACCCCGATTAGGCTGCAACAGACCTCCTCAAATCTTGTTTCAAACCCCATCCCTTCTGCGTAATCAATAGTTCCCTGAAGAGGATAGGCGATCGTATTGACTCCGGAAAGGATGAAGCCTTTTTCCATCTCAGCCTTTGAGGGATGGGCTGGCCGGATACAGCCGATCCGAATCGGGATCGAGGGATTAAGGATTCGTGCAGCTGCAGAGATTCTGGACGTTTCATCTGGTTCTGGAATTCTCACTTGACTCTTCTCGCCGGGATGAAGGGGTTTGATGACAACGAGGACAAGGGTCTCGACACCGACCCGGGTAACGATTTCCAAAGCTCTCCATTCACCCTTGATCTCTCCGAAGTGATGTCCAATGATAATGTGCGGGGCGAGATGATGTCCTTCTTCTTTTAACATCCAAAGGGTCTCTTCATAATCTTCGACTCGTTTGCTCAGGTGGTAAACCTTTCGAATCGTATCATCGTCGCCGATCACGTCGATGAGGATCTGGTCCACGCGGCTTTCTTTCAGTTCCTTGGCCACCTCCTTACGGATAAGGCCGGTGTGAACGATTACTTTGAACTGGGGGTGTTTCTCTTTGATGTTTCTGATCACGGGAATGAATTCCCTCAACGGCACCTCTCCGTGTCTATTTGCTCCGCCGCTTATCAGTAAGCCTGAGGACCCTCGGGAGATGAGTTGAGAGGAGATCCGATGGAACGTTTCAGGATCCTCAGCCGGGATCATCGACTCAAGGAGTTTTCTGTCGCAATGGTCACAGCGAAGGTTACATCGGGTTCCAGTTACGCTGATAGCTGCAAACCGATCCTTTTGTGTGGGAAAGTCTCCGTGGCGATAGGAGACAGTACTCGGAATAGAGAAGGTCAGTTCTCTTCCGAAATGGATTTTTCGGACCCTGAATGCTTCTGCCTGGAGTTCATCTAAGGGGATGGAGGTGAGCTCTTCAATCATCGAATACCCAATTGGTCTTTGATCTCTTCGAGATCCGCTGGTTCTGGCATAAATGGAAAGTTTCGAATGGGTCCTGAGGGCCTTTCATTTCCATAGGGCCGGTTGCAGGCTACTCTTCCATCCCTTCCAGGGCATCCTGAAGTTATGAAGGGCTCCCCGCTTTGAAAAGGGGCTTGATGTCGATGCCAAAATCAACCAGTCTCCCCTTTTCGTCAAACCCCATCTGATCCATTGAGCCCAGAGTTTCATTAACGATCCAGCGGGCAAGTTGAATCCTCCGGTATTGACCAATAGGCGGGGGAGAGTGGTTCTCCATGGGGCTTCCCTTTTCCGGAAAGAAAGAGAAGAGATGAGTATGAGCGCCCAAATCCTGACCTTTTTGAATCGTCTCAAGCATTTCCTTTTCAGTCTCCCCCAGGCCGACGATAAGGTGAATCCCCACATAAAATCTTCCAAAGACCCCCGCTGCCATCCGAACCACCTCCCAGTAGTGCTCCCAGTGATGAGGACCTGCGACCCCTTTTCCCCTTAACCGATCGAAAAGTTCGGGAGTGGCGGCATCGATGGCAATTCCCACTCGATCAGCCCCCATCTTTTTCATCGCCTCGAGGGAGCCTTCTTCGTGAATAAGGGTTGGGCTAATGAGAACGCTTATAGGCAGGTCTGTTTCCTGTTTGAATCTCTGAATGACAAAAAGGGTGTCTACCAGAGCTTTTGGATGAGTGATCATGGAGATACAGACCCGATGGATCTGACCTTTCTCTCTTGCTCTTCTAATGATTTCCTCCAGAGGATAGATAGGCCAGTCCACCCTGATGAAGGTCTTCCCTCGTGGGCCTTCTTGCCTGGTCATTGAAAGTCCGCAGAAATGGCATCTTCCCAAACATCCCTCCTCATAGTGAAGAAGAAGGTTCAATCCCTTGAGTTTTGCATTGCGATGAAAAGAACCTTGCCGGAGACCTAATGTTAAGGAAGCGGCTAGACTTGTCTGGATGTATTGAGGACTTCCTCTCGTCTCCATGATGCACTCCTTCTCTCATGAGAATACTCTCTAAAACCGACCCAGGTTTTTTTTATCAGACTTTCAAAACTAACCTCGCGTCTATTCCAGTTCTCTTCAAGAACCCCCCTTTTAAAAGAAGCATAGGAGAGAGATTCCCCAAAGGTCTCACGCCATTCAATTTCATAATTCTCTAAATATCGGAGGTCTCCTCGGGCGACTGCTTCTGCGGCGATCCTTCCAGCCATCTCACCGCCGATGACGGCGTTGAGGATTCCAGCGCCTGTAATAGGGTGGGCATGTCCTGCGGCATCCCCCACAAGAAGGATGTTTCCAAAGAGGGTTTGCCGACGGGGCTCGCAGGGAATGGAACCACCTGTCCTGGAGAGGATCTCAACCCTCGAAATTTTCTTAGCCTCTTCGAGGTTTTTCAGAAAATCATTTAGAAGATCTGACAAGTGAGAGGTCTTTGAGGGGACCACCCCCAACCCTACATTGGCTGTTCTCCCTTTCGGAAAGAACCAGGCGTATCCCCCTTCATAATCTTGATGGAAGAAGATATCCACATGAGTCTGAGGTTTGGACATGACGATCTCGCACTGGAGGGCCACCATTGACTTCAGAGCAGGTTGGCCCGTCCAGCGAGCGACTGATGAATGCACGCCATCCGCCCCGATCATTGTCTTAGATCGAATCACCCTTTGTTTTGTCCCATGCTCAACGATCACTCCCTCTGGGGAGAGGCCCACGGCTTTCGTTTCGATAGAGATCTCAGCCCCGGATAGGATCGCTGAGGTCACCAATTCTTTATCGAAAAGGGATCGATCCAACAAGTACCCAGGGCTTTTCATCTCCTGAGAGGTCCCATCAGGAAGATGGGTGACCATGGTTTCGATGGGTTGAACAACGCATTTGGGAGAAAAGAGGACATGGCGCGAGATCAACTGGGGAACGAATTCCGCACACTGGATCGGAACTCCAATCCGTTGTTTCCGATCGATGAGAAGAACGCGGGCTCCTTTTTGGGCCGCAGCCCGAGCAGCACTGGAGCCGGCAGGGCCCGCTCCGATGACAACAATATCATAAGATCGAGAGAAGGGTGTTTCCAGAAAAGGAGATTTAACCACGCGAATACTCCAGGACCCTTTTGAGGAGGGGGAGATTGAGGTGAGTCTGATTTTCGAACTGGCCTCTGAAGGCTTTTTTCTCCTGCCCAAGATCATAGCAAGTGCTTCTCTCTAAGTCGACAAGGATTCCGGGGAGACCAATCCTCTCAAAATCCGGCCGATGCTTTCCGTAAAAAGGCTTACAGCAGGAGCCGACAAAAGCATGGATGCCCGACCGTTTGAGATTCCGGAGGGTCGATTCGAGCTCTTCGTAATTCTGGATGGTGACGGGATTCATCCCAAAGCGTTTCGCCATCGAGATGGCCTCTCCTACCGAGCATCGACCACATTCGGTGCAACCCTGCTGATTCCGGTAAGAGCATTCCACCTCTTTCGCACAATAAGGAAGGAGAAGGGCTTCGGGTCTCTTCACCTCTCCAAAGGGTCTTAAGACTGGGAAGAGGTGATGGGTTTCTTCTTCATCAAATCCATGGGGAAGGAGGTCCATCTTTTGAATAGCTTCTTCAATGGCCTGGATGAGATGGCCCTCCTTGACTCCAGGGATACGGGGTTTTGCTTCTAAGAAGAAGGTCCGGATGATGGCTTCGATGTTGGAAGGGGTGGCTTTTGAATTCTTAAGTAGGCTTTCCAGATCGAAGATCGCCCTTCCGGGGTAGGCGAAGAAGTCACCGGTAATAAGAATCTGATTGATCACCTGGGTTCTCGCATCCACGGCCATGGAGATCCGGATCAATCCTCCTGGGGCCTTCAGAATGGAGGTGAGGGTTTTTCTTCTGGGCAAGGCTTCTCTGGTTTTGAAAATATAATCTTGTGAAGAGAAGTAAGGCAGTTTTAAATTGAGTAGATTTTGCTCCTTAGGAGTCAAGGGATTTGACTTAAAGGTAACCTCAAAGCCTTCTCCAAACCCTTTAATCAGGGCAGCCTTAACGGTTTGAATCGGTGGGGTTCTACCCAATTCCCTTTTCAAAGAAGTGACTCGTTCTTTGACCGATTCGATCTCCTTATCCTGGAGTTTCTCCGTGGGAATCCTCAGAGCCCTGAGCATCTCATCGACATCAAAATCGACCAGGACGGTTCCTTGAAAGAGAACAGCACCGGAGAGTTCGGTTCCGCCAGTCCCTGAGATCTTCCGGCCTTGAATCTCGATATCATTTCTCGGACGGAAATGAGCTCGAACTCCGAGATGCCGAAGACCGGAGGCAGAGGTTTCTCCCATTTTTCGATAGAGGTCCTCAATCTTTGAGGGGATCCGGGGGTCTTTCTTCGAGATGTAGATTTCCCACCCCAGTTCCTTTCTTCCCCAGTAGAGGGCACCTCCTCCGGTGAGCCTCCGGTTGATCTCGATTCCCTTTGCCCGGCAGTAATCGAGCCTAACTTCCTCTTCCACGGATTGATGGTGACCTACAAGAACGGTTGGATTGGAAAATTGGAGGAATCGGAGGGTATTAGGGATTCTCTCTTGAGCCCTCAATTCGAGGAGTATCTCATCGAGAGCCATGTTTTCAGAGGCTAGGCGAGCGCCCGTATCTAAGAGTCTCCAAGTTTCCATTCGACCTTCTCTATAACTAATTTCTTCTAAACCTTCAATGAAAGAGGAGAAATTTTTCTGTAGGCTCAGGATTTTTTTAGGAATTTAATAGAAAGACTCCTCTCTCTTCTTAACTGTACACTGCGCCGTTATTTGGTGATCAAGGGGGAAAAGTTATGATCTTCTGGATTTTATTACGATCTAAATTAATTGTCTTGAAATCTATACCTTCAATTCATATTATCCGATTGGAAGGAGGGAACAGGTATGACTCTTGGAAAGAGTGTTTGGTTTTTTTGGCCTGTTGCTGGTTGCTATCTTTATTTGCCACTCTCAAGGACAAGGACAATCCAAATCGGAAACAAAAGCACCGATAATTACTTACTCCTATGCCATTGATAAGGGAAAATATGGATATATTTGGAAGATTTATATCGAGGCGGAAGATCCGGATGGCGATATGCTCGAAATAGCCGCTGTCGCGGACCAGGTCGGCTATGGCCTTTACCCGACCAATTGGACAACGCTTAGGCCCCAATATCGTAAGCACTTGAAAGGGTACGTCCAATGGAATACCTTCAGTTCAAAAACGTTTTCCCTGAGAGAGTGGACACAGATCAACCTGAAACTCTCCATTCTGGCCTCCCCCCTTTGATCAAGGGGATCTTCCAAGGCTGGGGTATATCCGTATTGATCTCTTTGAACCAACGGAGATGGGAGGCGCGGGTCCTGGCTCTGTTAGATAGATTCATATTGACAGACTAATCCACCATGAGCATTCCTTCCATCCCGAGAAAACGATGGAGGAACTGACTGCAATAGAACGTATAATTTTCAGAGTCGAGGGATTCGATCGTAAAGGTGATGGACTCGTTTGGCTTCACATCTTTCTTTAAGATGATATTTCTATCAGGATCTAACAGAGTAAAATTATGCCAAGTATTAGCGGTGTTGGTTAGGCGGAAGCTAAAGGGGGATTGGTTTCGTAGGATTACCAGGTGATTAGGCTGGAAGGAAAAACTTCTTAGTTCTATCTCAATAGGCCGTATCTCCGGATAGAACATACGGACTGGGCCTAATGCAGGGCGAGGCGCACAATTGCCTGCAAATAACATGGCTAAAACGGTAAGGAGAAGATTGAAGATCCTCACATATAACTCCATCTTCCGCGCTTTCAGCACCATCTTTTCTTTGAATTCTCATCGGACGAATCGAATACCCCATAGGAGCGAAAATTAACACAAACGCATTTAACCTTTCCCGTTGTCATTGCGAACGACCAACGGCAGTAAGTTGCAGTCCCCCTTTGGAAATTACGGAATTGCTTCGTCGTTTCCTGCCAACCACAGGCAGACACTCATCGCAAAGACAACTTACTCATTCCATTCGGTATTAGTACCCTTTCTTTTGGATCTCGGCTAAACCCTCGTCCACAGTGAAAATGGCACCACATTTAGGGCATTTAATTTTTGTTTCCCTCGCGATCCCCGCACAGCCATAAGGGAACAATGCTAAAAACCCCAGGATCAATAAGAGGCTTACCGATTTCTTCATCATGATTAACCTCCGTCTTTTCTTAAAAAAAGGAGGAGAAGGGAAAACCAGTTTTCCCCTGAAATCTTTTTTTGGTGCGTGAGTCAGGCGCACCGAGGAGGAAAAGATATGAAGGGGTGGAGGTTATTCCCTCTCCTTAGTCTATGTTTTGATTTTACTCGTATCACACCCTCGTCTCATAAACAAGAAGAAGTGATTATAAACATCTTGATTTTGTTATGATTCCATACGATTCCTTTTGTAGAAGTAATGAAGGGCGGCCCTCCACTTTTTTATCCGGAGCCGCCCTTCTGTTTCTGTAAGCAAGATTCGCATTTTTAAACTCTCAGAATGTGTAAGTCAGCCTTGTAACAAGCGCCCAGGGATCATCTCCTGATTTATTACTACCCGTTGCTACGTTGAAGTAATCTAAAGCCTTTCCTGCAAAGAGGTAGCCAAGACCGATATCAAATTTGAGGTTCTTGTAGACATTGATCTCGTTGATGACATCGACTTCGAAACCGATGGTCTTGTCATCTCTGGGTAAGCTTGTGCCGGTCTTTCTGGCATTACCGATGGTGTTTCCATTCTCTGTGGTGTCGCCGATATAGATCCCGGCAAGGGTTAATTTATACGAAGGCGTAGCCTTGTAACTTCCATAGAGTTTGGCAACCCAGGTTCCGCCAATGGCACCTCTATTCATTTGGCTATAATTGAGAACGCTGTATCCCATGAATCCCCCCCAGATTGGCTGCCCACTGATGAGCAGGCTGTCTCCAAAGGGGAAATTTTCTGATCCAATTGGTACCACATATCCGGATACTTTGGTAGTAGGGGTGCCAAAGGGGGTGGTCGTTCCGGGTATGCCAGTGTTGTCGGTCTTTTTCTGGTCTGATCCTGACGCGTACATCCCAATCAATCCAAAGTTGAACTTCTCCCAGGGATAATCAATCTTCAAACGGGTTGCCCAGCCATTGTATTTCACGTCCCGATGGGTAGGATTAATTCATCTGGGTTTCACTTTGCCAGTATCGACGACAAAGTCGAAGTTGGCGTCCACAGGCCCGATTCTTCCATCGCTATAGACCCCAAACCACCACATATTGGACTCGTGTCCAACGGTTGAGACAATAACTGCCGGGAGCGGATATGTGTTCTGGTTATAGTAGAGTCCATAACCGCCAGCAGTGATCTTCCCGAATTTGCCAAATAGATGGAGACCGTAGACATCAACGTCGTCTGCTGCATAATCCCGGCCCTCCAGGGGTTTGAACCACAATGGCTGGATGGTTATTGGATTAATTGATATACCGCTCGAGATTCCCATCCCATCACTATAGACAAGCA
>CAYMTD010000080.1:0-8448 GCA_964393245.1 uncultured Syntrophaceae bacterium | reverse complement strand
AACAAGCGATTACCCTTTGCTTTTCTTAAAACAATAACCATGCCGAACAGTATTGGGACACGTACCATTTTTCTTGGCTAGCCGCGGTTCAAAACAGCAAAACAGGGACACTTCCCACGTTTTGCACATTACGATATTTCGAAAGAACAGAAATATGGGAAGTGTCGCCCCGGAGACCTTCCTAAATTTTCATTCTTCCCCCCAAGAGGAATGATTGGTTGTTAGCTTCTAACTTGATTGGAGTAATCAAATCAAATAGAATGAAGAGAGAAGGAAATAGACAGGTCAAGCATTGAGGTTTGTTGAATATGGGACTTTCTCCCAGGAGGGAATGAGCAATGAATCTGATGGCAAAAGAGCAACCCCAACAAAACCACAAGGTAGGCCGTGAACTGATGCTTATCGATGGCCAATGGGTTGTGAGTATGGAGGGCCAATTCATCTCGGTTGAAAATCCAGGCCGCCGCGGGACGATCGTAGGGGAGGTACCCCGGGCCAAGGCAGAGGACGTGGATCGTGCTGTGAACGCCGCTTCCAAAGCCTTTGAGAAATGGAAACGGGTCAGCCCGCGCGACCGGGGCAAGCTGATGCTAAAAATTGGTGATGCCCTGGAAGCGAAAATGGATGAGATCGCGCGGATCATTTCGCTTGAAACCGGAAATGCCATTCGTACCCAATCGAGGCCTGAGGCTATGCTCACGGCAGACCTTTTCCGCTACTTTGGCGGTGTGGCAAGTGAATTGAAGGGAGAAACTGTCCCCCTCGGGGAAAATCTTCTCAGCTATTCCCGGCGGGAACCCCTCGGAGTGGTCGGCGGCATTATTCCGTGGAATTCACCTCTTGCCTTAGGAGCTCTTAAGATCACCATGGCCATCACAGCCGGCAATGCGCTTGTCCTCAAGCCCTCTTCCGAAGCCCCTCTTGCCGTTCTTTTGATGGCCCGCATCTGTTCAGAATTTTTACCACGGGGAGTTCTCAATGTGGTAACGGGGACCGGATCAGAGTGCGGCATCCCTCTGGCAAAGCATCCCCTTTTGAGAAAGCTCTCATTTACTGGGTCCCTGGAAGTGGGCAAGACCATCATGGAGGCAGCAGCCGAACGCATCGTCCCCATCACCCTTGAACTTGGTGGGAAAAGTCCGCAGATCGTCTTCCCCGATTCTGACAACCCGCCGGTGGTAGAGGGGGTGATCCAGGCCATGCGATTTACAAGACAGGGACAGTCCTGCACAGCAGGCTCGCGACTTTTTCTCCATGAATCGATTTATGACTCTTTCCTGGAGAAACTCATTAAAAGGCTGGCCAGCTTCAAAGTGGGCGATCCCTTGGATGAGTCAACGGACATAGGGGCCATCATCAACCGTGTACAGTTCGAAAAGGTTTGCTCCTATGTGGAAGATGGAATGCGCCAGAAAGGAGCCCGCCTCCTAACCGGAGGCCTTCCCCCCAATGAAGGTCCGCTCTCCTTAGGTTATTTTATGGAACCAACCGTCATCGGCAACGTCCGAAACGAATGGCGAATTGCGAGGGAGGAGATCTTCGGACCGGTCCTGGTGACCATTCCGTGGGAAGAAGAGGAGGAGGCGATTCGCATGGCGAACGAAAGCCATTTCGGGCTGGCTGCCTTCATCTGGACACGAGACTTGGGAAAAGCTCTTCGGACAGCTCACGCCATTGATTCAGGTTGGATCCAGATCAATCAGGGTGTAGGCATCGTCCCCGGCCAATCTTACGGAGGTTTTAAACAGAGTGGAATCGGCAGGGAATACTCCCTGGAAGGGATGCTTGAGTCCTTTACCCAACGAAAGAGCATCACCATCAACTTGAATTTCTAATTAGGAAATGCCGCTCCCTAATCTCTGGCGACTCTAAAAGTGATGGTAGGAATCCGTCGAAAAGACGATGCACTACCCTTGCGGAGGCGTTCCGGAGAGGCATAGACGAACCGTCAGGCTCTCTTCGTAATCTTAGTCAAAACTTCTTGTTTTCCAATGCCCATGCGATTATCTACGGAAACCGCCGGGACGTCAAAGACCCTTGAAAATCAAACCCGTCCTTCACCAATGCAATCAGTGGGGGGATGACCAGAGTCGTCCCCTGAAGAATGAAGGCTGGCATAGAGGGGACGTAGGTTCTAAAACAACTTTCTTGTAATTGCTTCCGATGAGTTATCCGAACTGGCGAGGTATGATGTGCGGGGGGCGCTGGGCAACCAGCGTCCCTACCGCGACCCTACATTGCGTCCGGTTCCCCTATCGTTCAATATTCCACTCGATCTGGTCTCTTGGTTCCAATTTTTCGCTCGTCGGGGTCTTCCGAATTTCCATATGGGAAATGGCTGAAACCAATTCAAGGATAACCCGGCTCCAGGTCGCCATGAAAAGAAATGTCAGAAAGGCAATCATCAGAAAAGTGAAAAGCCCGAACCGTCGTGAGATCCCAAAGCCCATGAGGATGAAGAGAAGGGCGAAGAAGACAGCCGAGAAGATGGACAGTTTGTAAAGAATCCTGATCTTTTTTGAAAAAGACTGGTGAAAAGAAAAATCGAAAAGGACCCTGAAGAAATTTAATCCTTCAAGGAACGCCCGGCTTCTCCAGATGCGAAGACGGGGAAATTTCTCTTTCCTCGGGACCTCGCTCAGCGATTCGCCGCATTGGCTGCAGAATTTCGCTTCCTGCGTATCGAAGGCACCGCAATTTTGACAGAACATGGGTAACTCCTTGCTCACAAGACGTTAGATCACCGGTTCAATCTTTTTGATTTTCCAATGACCGGCTTCCTTTTTAAGGGAGACATCCAGGACAGTTGTTGCTTTCTCAGATGGTCCCCCGCGTTTTGGAGAAATATTGATCCGCCATTTCACTCTCACCAGAGCAGTATGGGCTGTGAGCGCCAGCGTCTTCAAGTCGTAAGAGAGACTGCGGTAGTCGAAATGATCCCAGGTTTCGAGCGTCGCCACCTTCTTTTTATTTCTGCCATTGAAATCGGATGCATAGCACGACATAAAAAGGTCTATATTCTTCTCAAGATTTGCTCGCCGGATGGTTTCAAAGAGCGACTTTATGGTCTCATCCTCCCGAGCTTCCGGTGGACTCACAGGGAGCAGGGCCTGGACAGAAGGTTTTGTCTGAGAGATCTGGGCAGATCCTTGGGGGCGGGAAAATTGGGGATTTTTCGCCCACAGGAGGTAGGCTCCCAAGGCCATTATGATAAGGATCGCGCCGATGATCGCTGAAGATTGGTACCGGATAAGATTCCTTGTGATTATTGGCGAAACAGATCCTTTTCCTAAAGGATCTGGTAATTGAGAGATTATTTTCCCGTACTTCTTTAAACGCTTCATCCTGGATCTCATCCGCCGAGTGATGTCATACTTTTCAGAAGAATAGTCGGCAAAGGTGATTGCACTTGATCGGCGGAGGGAGCGGACTTCATCAAGCCTCTTCTGAAGGGACCCGTATTCTTCCTCTAAGAGGCCAATTTTTCTTGATACGCTTCTCCTGATGGCCTCAAGCCTTGCCTCCATCTCTTGAAGCCGGCGTGATAACGATTCCAATTGGACCTGATTACTCTGAAAGGTCAGATTGAAGGTATCTTCTGAAAGGGCATTCCGCTGCTCCACCAGGTTTCTGAAACAGATTTCCAATTCATTTTTCGTTTTCGTTAACCTGAACCATTCAGAAGATAAACTCTTGACGAGCCTCCTTTCTTGGGTTGGATCCTCATCCGGAGAGATGTCTTCGTATTTCAGGGTAGACCCGCATATTCTGCAATAGTTCCCCACTTCAAAGTGGAGACGACACATTGGACAGATGCGAACGATTCTCCTTCTTTCCACCAGAGGGGAATAACCTGTATCTCCCAAGGAAGGCTTCTGATTGGCGGAAAGAGGGCTTCCACAATTCCGGCAGTACTTTCTGCTCTCATCATATTCGGTACGGCATCTTTGGCAGAACATCGCTTCTCCCGTATGTTAATGATGTTTCGTCAAATGGTGTTGCTCTCCTTGGCAATCAGGATTGCATTTTGTGTGCCAGGAAGGATAAATTATGAAGCCTTTGATTTCGAGGTGTTATCGATCATAGGATGAAAAAGGGCAGACACGGAATGGAAAGAATTTAATCTGTGGCCAAAATTGTACACTCACATGTGAACGAAAAGGGGACGGCCTCCCGTCCCAATTTTGCCTTTGCAGATCTGATCGCTTCTGTGAGGAGGGCCGAGCGGAGCCAGATGGAAACGTGGGATGAATCATGAAGAGGAGGCGTCCATAGGGAGGGCGCCTCCTTTAACGGGTTTACGGATGAAGGTTTCGCGTCTGTTTGACTCTGAAAGGTCAAACCCAAAACGCTGAAGCAATACTACTATTGGATGACAACTTCGTGCCCTGAAAGGTAGATAATGAGAACAGCGATGGCAGCGAGCACAATGATGATACCAAGAACCGTCCAACCCCCATCGCCTCCGACTTTCAGTTCATCGAGCTGTTGAGCGAGCTGATGAATCTGTTGATCACCAAGCTGGCCAAGTCTCTTCTGGCTCTCCTCCGGGGTGAGTCCGATTTGCTTGAGGCGCTCCCCAATCATCTTCATTTCGATGATCTTTTGAATTTTTCTTAGGTCAGATCCTCTATCGATCGGTGAAAAACCCACGAGTTCGGAGGGTGAGAACCCTGCATAAACCCTGGGGGTTATACCGATGACAAACATCGCCATGACAAGATACCATGTGACCTGTTTCATGAAAGGTTTTTTCATCCTGTTTCACCCCCTTTCTGTTTTGACAATCATCCCATAAAAACAAGAAGAGAAGTTACTGGGATTCTGTATTGGAAAACATTGGCTCGATAGATTAACGACTCAGAAAATTTCCTCGGTTGCATCAAGGAGGACACAAGAGAAGGATATTACAGAGAGTAATTTATGTCAATCTCAAAAAAAATTGCGAAAATTATCTTCTTAAAGATTTCTCCTTCTTTCATTAAGTGGTAGACTTTTTGATTCACTATTTCAGGAAGTGTTTTTCAGCGCAGGATTTGGCTGGTTTTGAAAAAGTTTTTCCGGATGCCCCAGGAGGAAATGAAGGTCGCAGGCTGCAAAACACTAAATGTCGGAGCTAAGGGGCGCGGTTCAACGCCTCGCCCTCTTTTTTTTGAACTGCTATCTCATACGATATCTCTGCCGGCATTAAGCTTCGTTATCATACCCTGCACCAGCCGAATATGTTCGGATTTCTCATTTTTTAGTTTTTCAAGAAGTTTTCTTACAAAGTCAACACGGCAGTGTGCCGCCTGTTCATCGTAGAAATCTCGGGCCTCCTTCTCCTTCTCCTTTTCCTTTGACAATGCGACCTGTAAGATTTGGTCGGATGTTTTCAGTTCGAGCTTTTTCATTACTGGGCTCCCCATTGAAGATTCGTTTGTTTTAACGTTCGCGTTGAGCCGCGGGCCGCTTTTGCCCAGCGGCTCGAACGTCTTGTCGGACCACATGCAATTCTCTACGGTGCTCCGCTCAAACCTATAGTCGGGGCAAGATTTTGTCGAAAGCCTCTTTCGATGTAACAACCGGATGTACCTCGAAATCAAAGAGGTCGCTCCAGCTTGCCATCCGTTCATCGGGCAGCGCACGGTCGTGGGTTTCCATTAGCTGATAGCAACGCTCGAGCTTCTGATCGACCCAGCTCGAGAGATAGACCAAACCTTCAGGCACCCCCTACGGCCTCTATCCCGAAAACGGCGGTATACGGGCACGGGGTCTTTGTTCTTGAAATGTTCAATCACCATGTACAGCATCTTCGGCATTGACAAACCTCCGTTATTCGTTGCCCTGACGGAGCAGTGGACTGTTTGCAGTCTTCGACCCTTAACTACCTCCTTGCTACGATGGGTGATCAAAAAGATCGCGATAGGAATTTATTTCTTGGAGGATCAATTATAACGGTAGACTGGATTTGAGGAAAGCGAAAAAGCAATCAAAATGAAGACATCCTAAACTCATCCCATTTTTTTGGAATATCAATTCAAGCGATGACCAATGCGGTGGGAGATATTGAAAGAACCTTGGAGGAGAATAAGAAATTAGGTAAGGAAATTATTTGATAAAGAAGGTCTTAGAAAAGAACGGGTAAGATGGGTTCTAAAGCACTATCTTTTTTACAAGTGACGATCCGACCCCCGACATTCTTTCCTGGGGGTCGTTGATTTGAAATGATCCGCTCTTCTACAGGAAGACCTGTCTCCTTGATTCGGCCGAAAACATCAATGTGAAAAACCTGGGGGAATCCCGTCCAACTTTCTTTGGATTTTACGAATACTTTTTCAAGGATACTCCTTTTGCCGTTGACAGAGATGACTGCCCTACAAGAACCCCCGATCTTTTCAATTATAATCTTCCGATCTTCTAAAGCGACCAGAAACATTCTGAACTTTTTTTGTCGAGTTTCTCTTGGTAATAAATTCCATAAGCATATTCATAGATTGACCGGCCGATAGTAAGCCACACGTCTCCTTTCGGCAGGAAATTTTAGGGAAATCCGTATCCCTGATTTTACCCGGTCCGCCTGGAAATCGATTAACCCCTGATTCCTTTGAATCATTTCTTTGATGAGGCGAAGGATGAATTGGGATGTACCATCTCGTTGAATTTCCGGAACCTCGCCAACTCTCACCGATTCGTTCAACGAGTACAGAGGGGCGAAAGAAGCAATTAAAATCTCGCTGTATTTGCCTTTTTGCAGATCCAGACGAGACGACTCCTCCGCCTTCTGATCGTTGATGAACCGCGTCACGATTTCGATGCTTCCGCCGGAGGGGATTGAGAGGATGGCATATTGAAGGACCAAATTAAGAAGAAATCTGACCTGTTCGTCGTGGAAAATAGTCTCCGGGAGCTCCTCTGCAAGCGTTTTCTTAAAGTCAATTTTTCGCGCATGAAGTTTTTCCTCATTCGACTCTAAGATTTCTTCGAGAATGCAGTGGATGGTATTTTTCTTTGGGATTGGGGAGGTCGCGTGGATATAGCTTGAAAGCATATCCACGGTGGAAATGAATCGATCATACGCTTTGATCATGGCCATCCGGGAATGTTCCCTGCCTTTATTATTGTCAGACTCCTCCATCGAGAGGAGACTAATTTTGTAAATTGAGCCAACTGTCTTTTTGATTTCTCGCAGGGTCTCCACGAGAAACAGTGGGGATAAGGAAATGGTTTTTGGTTCAGCAGGATCTGAGTCCCCCAGGTCATGCGCCGGGGGGTCGTCTTTGCCGATCTGCATCTGTACGTCGGCCTCCAGTTTTCTTAAGGCTTCAAAAAGTCTGCTCATCGCCAGCTCCTTCTCGCTTCTTATTTGATGGGTTTCAACAATGAGCCAGTCATAGTTCATCAAATTATATGCCAAAAAAAGTTGCTTACATGACTTCTCAGGTTTTTACGCCACTTTAATCCAATTTTAGTTAAATGATTTTTGAAGGGAGGAACAACTTTTCTCATTTTTACTGCATCGTTTCCATATTTGGGAAAAGTTTTTCCCTTCCCTCCATTCCTTTCAACGGTGAAGGTTTTAGCGCGCGGCGTAAAAATTCATTTTTGATAAATGAAGATCCGACGCCAGCAGGGTCAGTTGATATTTTGCTTTTGGGTTCAATTCTGCAGGGCTTCGACCAGAGCATTCGCAAATTGCTCGGCGTATTTCGAGCTTTCGGCGGTTACAATCTTTCCATCCACCTGCACCGGTTGTCCGGTGAAGGTGGAGCCTTTGGATTCTATCCATTCCGCCACGGATCGGTCCGCTGTGGCCTTCTTTCCTTTGAGAACCTCCGCTTTGGCAAGAATGGCTACCCCAATGCCGATGGCACCCAGCACTTTATATTCCGCATCCTTGGCCAATTTCACCACTTTTTCATGCTCAGCGAATCTTCGGGCTCCGGGGCCCCCAACAAAAACGAGTGCATCGTAGTCATAATATTTGACACCACTCACATCGACCATCGACCGCGTGGCAGCCCCTTTCACCCCCCGGATTTCCCCGACATAGGAGGATCCGGTCGTCACTTTGACTCCTTTCGACTCCAATACCTTCTTAACCCGATCATAATCTTCATCGTTGAAATCCCGTTCCGGGACAACCATCAGAACTTTTTTGTCAGATAATGCCAAGGCAATCTCCTCCTTCCGTATTTTGTTAAGGGGACATTCATACCCTCCCGTCCAATCACCCAGATCGATTCGATCCTGCAATAAAGCCTCTTCATCCCGTTTGTGAGGGAGAAGCAGCCTTCTGTTCTTCTTTGATCAGTTGATCCCGGTAGCTCTCGACGTGGGAACAGAGAGGCCCTTGGCAGACCTCGGCCTTTTTCCTGGTCTTTCGATCCAGTTTGATTTTCTTTCTATCGTCTTGACTCGCCTCTTTATACTGTCTGTACCAGGCACACCTGGACGTCCAATCGTTCT
>CAYMTD010000079.1:0-8460 GCA_964393245.1 uncultured Syntrophaceae bacterium | reverse complement strand
TTTTGATCTCTCCTCTCCCCTTCACAAAGCTGGGAAGCAAAGGAAATTTCCCCTTCAAAAACAGCTTCACGCCAGGAAAAAGCGAACCGGTCATCAAGTCCCTACTCCGGAGGATGTAGTCCATCAACATGGTGACCTCATGAGCTCTTCCCCCCCTTCGCACGCTCTGGATGAAAGCCTCATGGAAGAGATGGATATTCTTCTCTTTTGCCGTTATCCCTTCCTCCATCGCCATTTCTCTCAAGGCGTCCATAAGGACTCCGATGTGGATCTCATTTGGACAACGGGTCCCACACGTCTGACAGTAAACGCAAAACCAGATGGCACTACTCCCCAGGACTTCTTTTTTCATTCCCATCTGGATCATCCGGATGATATTGTTGGGCCGGATGTCCATGTAAGGAGCGGTGGGGCAGCCTGCCGTGCATTTCAGACATTGATAACAGAGGCTTAGATCTTCCCCACTTCTCTTTTTGACTTCCTCGAGAAAAGAGGAATCCATTTTTTCTGCTTCAGCCAAAGTTCCCAATTTCATGACCTCCCGATACTATCAACCCTAAAGGGTTGAGTTACAAGATCACCATCAACTGTAACTCAGGGCTTTAGCCCTGATGGCTCAAATAAATGTATCCACCATTCTGAGTACCTGAGCAGCGCGGGTATTTCGCAGTTCACAGGCATTGTTGGGGCAGGCCGCGATACAGGCTCCGCATCCCTGACAGAGGGCGCTGTGAACGATCGAAATTCCTCTCCGTGGATCCATCTCCCTGGCCTCATAAGGACAGATCTCAACACAGATTCCGCACCCGCTGCAAATGAGTTCATCGACATAGGCAATCAAAGGATCCTGAAGGAGTTTGTCCGTTGAAAGGAGCGCTTGGATTTTGCTCGCGGTGGCTGACGCTTGAGAAACCGTATCGGAGATATCCTTGGGCCCCTGCCCACAACCTGCCAGATAGATCCCTTTCGTCGAACTCTCAACGGGATAAAGTTTGATATGGGCTTCTGTTAGAAAACCATGCCTATCCACTGTGGCCCTCAATTTGGCGGCCAGGTCCTTGACTCCCCGACTCGGGATTATCGCGGTCGCAAGGACGACCATATCTGCGGCTACTTCGACCATCTTTCCCGTGAGTGTGTCGACACCCAAAATCCTTACCTTGCTATCGTCCTGAAAGACTCTTGAAACCCGTCCCCGCAGGTAGAGAAGTCCTTTCTCTTCGATGGTCTTCTGGACGAACTCTTCATACCCCTTACAGTCTGATCGGATATCCATGTAGAAAATATAGGGTTGCCCATCCGGAATCTGCTCCTTGTAAATCTTGGCCTGCTTCGCCGTATACATGCAGCAAACCCGGGAACAGTACGGCATGTACCGATCAGGGTCCCTCGATGCCACACACTGGATAAAGACCATCTCTTTGGGCACCTTCCCATCAGAGGGCCGGCGGATTTTTCCATTTGTTGGACCTTCGGGGGAAAGCATCCTTTCAAAGGTGAGGCCATCGATCACATCCGGAATGTCTCCGTATCCGTACTCACCCAAACCCTCCATGGGGTAGAGTTCATAGCCCGTCGCAACAACAATCGCTCCCACCTTCTGCTGGACCCGTCCGCCTTCTTGGTTGAAACGGATCGCCTTTTCAGGACAAACCTCCTCGCACTTTCGACAGCTCCCGTCGATGAAATGACGGCACCGGTCCTTTTGGAGGATCGGCCGACTGGGAACGCTCTGGGGATACAGCCTGTCGATCGCCTTCCGCATTCCCAGGCCTCGTTCGAAAGTTGACGCATATTCCGCTGGACAATGCTCGATGCAGAGGCCACATCCGTCACACTTCTCCCAGTCAACGTAGGTGGCCTTCCTATGGATCACGAGATCAAAATTTCCAACATAGCCTTTCACATCTTCCAGCTCCGAATAACAGTGGAGATGGATCTTCGGATGTTTTTCAGCTTCCCTGGCCTTTGTAAGAAGACCGGAGAGGGCCGGATCGAGTTCCGGGAAGGTCCTCGACAGTTGAGCCATGTGACCCCCCAGAGCCCCCTCTCTTTCAATAAGGATGACCTCGTAGCCACCGTCGGCCAGATCGAGAGCAGCCGTCACTCCTGCAATCCCCCCACCAATGACCAGAACCTTGCGGTCGATCGCCACGGAAATGGCTTCAAGCTGTTCGTTCTTTCTCACCTTCTCAAGGGTCGATACGATGATCTCTTCCGCTTTTTGGGTAGCCTTCTCCTTCTCTCTCTGATGAACCCAGCTGCACTGCTCCCGAATGTTCGCAATCTCGCAGCAGTAGGGATTCATCCCCTGGGATTTGACAGCCTTTCGAAATGTGTTTTCATGCATGCTGGGGGAGCAGCAGGCGACCACCACTCCCTCCAGCCCTTTTTTCTCGATGGCCTCCCGGATGAGCTGCTGCCCGGGCTCAGAGCACATGTAGATGTAATCCGTGCTGTGCGCAACATCCTCCATCTTTCCGATCTTTTCAGCCACCGATTTAACATCCACGGTGCCAGCAATGTTGACACCGCAGTGGCAGATAAAAACACCGAGTTTTCTCATAAACACGTTATCCGGCATCCGTGACCGTGTCCGCAAAAGATGGCATTTACGGAACCCGGGCACGGACAGGATGACACGGTTTCAATGGTGTGCAAACAACCCCTGGACTTTGCTCGCTGCGGCGTTGGCATGAGCCACCGCATCAGCAATATCCTTTGGACCCTGAGCACAGCCTGCGATGTAGATTCCTTCTACGTTTGACTCAACAGGCCGTAATTTTCTCTGTGCTTCTGTCAAAAATCCATAGTGGTCGACCGAGATCCCAAGTTTCTGGGCTAACTCTTTCGCGTCCCTCTGAGGAATCAGCGCGGTGGCCAGAACCACCATATCGGCAGCGACTTCTATCTTCTTTCCGGTCAGCGTATCGGCACCCCAGACGATCACCTTATCTCCCTCTCGAAAAAGTCGCGAAACCCTTCCTCTCAAATAAAGAATCCCCTCTTCTTCCATGCCCTGCTGGATGAATTCCTCGTATCCCTTTCCTGTGGAGCGGATGTCCATGTAAAAGATATAAGCCTGGCCATCGTGGACCTTATGTTTGTAGAGTCGAGCATGCTTGGCAGTATACATACAGCATACCCTGGAGCAGTATGGCATATAACGTTCTGGATCTCTCGAACCCGTACACTGGATGAAAACCACTTCCTTGGGGATCTTTCCATCCGAGGGTCTCCGGATCTCTCCCGTGGTTGGTCCGGAGGCGGAGTTCAATCTTTCAAAACTGAGGCCATCGATCACATCAGGAATTTGACCGTACCCGTATTCACCTATTCTCTCCATCGGTAATAAATCGAACCCAACTGCTACGATGATGGCTCCGACTCTTTCCTCCACAAAACGGTCCTTCTGTTCGTAATCAATAGCCTTCACCGGACAGATCTTCTCGCAGGCCCGACATTTTCCTTCTCTGAAGTACCGGCAAGTCGAGGGATTGATCACCGGCTTATTCGGAACGGCTTGAGGCGAAAGCGTGTAGATTGCCTTTCCAAGCCCCATGCCTCGATCAAATTCAGAGGGATTTTTTGACGGGCACTTCTCCTGACAGAGCCCGCAACCCGTGCATTTCTCCCAGTCAACATAAGCTGCCTTTCTTCTTAACCTCACGAGGAAGTCCCCCGCCTTCCCTTCCAGGCTTTCCAATTCCGAGTAGGTGAGCAGTTTAATTCGAGGATGTTGACCTGTCTCCACCGTCTTCGGCGTCAACGTGCACTGAGCGCAATCAAGGGTGGGAAAGGTTTCCGAGAGTTGAAGCATCCTCCCCCCGATCGAAGGAAGCTTGTCCACTAAGAGAACCTCATAACCCGCATTTCCTAAATCGAGGGAGGCGGAGATCCCTGCGATGCCCCCGCCGATGACCATCGCCCTCTTTATGAAGCCATTCGAACCTTTCATCTAAATCAAGCCCTTTTGCTTCAAAAGCGGAATCGGATCAACGAAATTCTGATCGAAGCCAAGTGTCCGGTGATCGAGGCTCATGGCAATTCCCAGGAGTTGAGTAAAATAAAGGACCGGCACCTGTTTGAAATCGAGGTATTTATCTTTGATATCGCTTTGCTTCTGATCAATATTAAAGGTGCACATGGGGCAGGTGGAGACGATGACCTCTGCTCCATGTTTCACGGCCGAGCCAATAATCTTATAGGCACACTCGGTGGCAACATCGGGGGCACCCACCGATTGGAAAGATCCACAGCATTCGATCTTATAGGGAAAATCGACCGCTTTTGCTCCCAACGCCTCTAATAACTCCTCAAAGAGAGTTGGTCTTTCCTTATCATCGAACTCCATCTCGCCAAAGGGCCTGAGGAGCATGCAGCCGTAATAGGCCCCGGCTTTGAGACCCTCCAAAGGCCTCTTCACCCTCTCTTTTACCTGTGCGAATCCAATATCCTTTTTCAGGATTTCCAAATAATGGACGACCCGGAGGTCGCCCTCATAATTCTTTTCGATAAAATTGTTGATCTTCTCTTTCTTCTCACCATCGTTCTGGATCAGCCGGTTCGTCCTTTTGATCACGTTGAAGCAGACAGCACAAAGGGTTGTCAGGGCCGTCCCTTGCTCTCTGGCACTGGCTAAGATCCTCGAGGGAGGGAGGAGTGCCATGAGGTTATCAGTGGCCAATGGAAACGTGGCTCCACAACACGTCCAGTTGGAGAGCTCCTTCAATTCAAACCCCAAGAGACGCGCACAATTTCGAGCCGTCTGATCGAAGTTCTTCGCCTTTGTATAAAGGGTACAGCCTGGAAAATATAAGTAATCCATCTAAAACTCCTAACCTGCGAAGCGCGGAGCGCCTTCCTATCGCAAGCAGGCATGGCCCATAGCGTTTTGTATCTCAGGGCTTTAGCCCTGACCAGTCAGCCCTAAAGGGCTGAGTTACACGCTATGCGCTATGCGGTATTTCTTTAAGATAAAAATTTCCGGAATCCACTGATGAAGGCAATCTGAGGGACCTTTTCCAGGAAGCCCTCCGGGAATTCAGAAATTTGAATATGATCCTTCCTCTCTTTCTTCCTCAATACGACCATCCGAATCGCCTCCATGACTCGGGCAATATCAATTCCCTTGGGGCACCTCGATGTGCATTGAAGGCAAGAGGCACAGAGCCAGAAGGTGTTGACGCTTAGGGCCTCCTCTTCTAGACCAAGAAGCGTATAGCGAATCACTTCGTGGGGGCCTACTTCCATGGCAAAGGAGACCGGACATCCCGCGGTGCAATTTCCACACTGATAACAGGCAAAAAGGTTTTGGCCGCTAATTAGCTCCACCTTCTTCGTAAATTCATTATGAACCTTGTCCCTCGTCAGCTCGATTTTCATGGTCTACCCAGAAAATAAACGCCTATATTTTCATTTTAAGATACTTTCCCTCACTTTGCGATCACTGCAGCAATCACATATCCAACCGTGATTAAGGCCTGTGTCCCTAAGATCGTAACGACATTCGAGCCGAGCACCGGAATCAGCCGACGGGTATCCTGATAATATTTCAGTGCTCCCTTTGCTGTTTTCCATCCAAAGCCTCCGGTCATTAAACCGATGAGGGTCACCGGAGGCATCATTCTTGTGAGAACCCCGATGACGATGCAAAGATAAGAAGCGATCAACAAAGCCACAAAGAGCATGCTGGCGCTTTTCTTTCCCATCGTTATGACCAAGTGCCTTCTCCCGCCCCTCTGATCGGCCTCCCGGTCTGGGAACTCGTTCAGAAAGAGAAGGTTAGCAGTCAGGATGCCTGGTGCCAGCGAGGCGAATAAGGTTTCCCAGCTATATCTTCCTGCTTGGACATAATACGAACCGAGGACAAGAATTGGGCCGAAGTTGAGACCTGCAAAAAGCTCTCCCAGCAGCCATCGTGCAAGATAGACATTATAGAAATAAGCTGAGAATCCAGCGACCAGGAGGAGAGGAAAAAGCAACCAACCTCTAACAAAACAAAAGTAGGCACCGATCCCCATCGCGATGAGCAAACAGATGGTTGCAAACCAAAAAGCTTGCTTGGGTCTAAGAAGGCCTGAGGTCAGGACACCGCTTCCTCCGCTAAAAGGAGTTCTTTGAGTCTGCAAATCGATGCCATCAACATAATCATAATAATCATTGATCACGTTGACCGTCATATGGACGAGGAGCGACCCGATCATCGCCAGCAGATAATAATCCCAGCGGAAGAACCCCTCATGGGCTGCAATGGCTGCCCCCAGAGAGACTAAGATGACCGTTAGGGGAATAAAATGAAAACGAGGCATCATCAACCACGCCTTCAAAGATCCAGGTTTAATCTCATCCATGGATTGACCTCCGGTGATTCTTCAGATTTCTTTTCTATGTGGGCCTTGATCGTTCCCAAGACTTCATCTAAATTTTCATAAATGTCTTTATTTGTGAATCGTAGGAATGAAATTTTGAAAGATTCTATAAATCTCTGTCTTTCCTCATCGCAAACTTCCGATTTGTCTGAAAAATGAGAATCTCCATCCACCTCTATCGCTAATTTCAGCCGGGGGCAATAAAAATCTATCACAAACTTTCCAACACTATATTGGCGTCTGAATTTATATCCAGCTAATCCTTTATTCTTCAGTCTTGACCATAATATCACTCCAGCTTTTGGCAGATTACTTCTGAGTGTTTTGCGCTTACTCTTTTCGCAGGATCGGTTATACACTTTTGTCATTTGGGCCCGTGCTCACCTCCCCTTAATCCCCTCCTTAGTAAGCAGGGGATACAGGGGAGGTACGGTATTTTTTCATCCCTTCAACATAGAGGTCATTCCCTCTCACATCATTGACGACGATGACCGGAAGGTCTTCCACTTCCAGTTTTTGGATGGCCTCCGGCCCCAGATCCTCGTAGGCCACCACCTCCGCTTTTTTCACTCGCTTCGCCAGAAGAGCACCAGCGCCTCCTGTGGCCGCAAAGTAGACCACCTTATGCTTCTTCATCGCCTCCTTGACGGCATCGGATCGCATTCCTTTTCCGATCATTCCCTTCAGGCCTCTTGCCATCAATGTTGGAGAGTAGGCATCCATCCGGTAACTCGTAGTTGGACCCGCGGACCCCAAGGCCTGTCCAGGTTTAGCGGGGGTGGGCCCCACATAGTAGATGATCTGTCCTTGAATATCAAAGGGAAGGTCTTTGCCTTCTTTCAATAAGTCGAAAAGCCTTTTATGAGCCGCATCCCTCCCAGTATAAATGATCCCGCTGATGAAGACACGATCTCCAATCTTCAGTTTTTCAACATCTTGATCACTCAGGGGTGTTTTCAACCGAATGGGGTAAGTCATATTTTCCTTGTGTCCGTGTCCACCCTTCGTGACCGTGATCCTTTTCTGCCGCGGACACGTGACACGGTAATCGGACACGTTTGTTAGATAACGGCTTCTTTATGTCTTTGGGCGTGGCATTGAATATTGACGGCCAAGGGAAAACTGGCGATATGGCATGGCATCATCCGGATGTGGACAGCCAAAGAAGTCGTCCGTCCTCCCAATCCCTGGGGACCAATTCCAAGTCGATTGATCTCTTGCAAAATCTCGGCTTCTAATCGATCCAGCTCTGGATCCGGATTCTTGCTTCCAAGGGGTCTCAGCAGGCTCTTCTTGGCAAGAAGGGCTGCCTCTTCGAACGTCCCACCAATCCCCACCCCTACGATGGTTGGCGGACAGGGGTTTGACCCTGATTCCTTCACTCTTTGAACGACAAAGCGTTTCATTCCATCCACTCCGTCAGATGGGGTGAGCATGACCACCCGGCTCATGTTTTCGCTGCCTCCTCCTTTCGGGGCGACCTGGATCTTAACCTTTTCTCCCGGGACGATGTCGGTGTGAATGATTGCGGGGGTGTTATCCCCTGTATTTGCCCGGGTAAAAGGATGGCAGACCGAATTCCGCAAATACCCATCCCGATACCCTTGCCGAACTCCCTCAAAGATTGCCTCTCTCAGATCTCCTCCGACCAGATGGACCTCCTGTCCGATTTCCAAGAAGATCACGGCAAAGCCCGTATCCTGGCAGATCGGGACCTTTTCCTCTTTGGCAATGCGGGCATTCTCCTTCAATTCTTTCAATATCTCAACCCCCAGAGGGGACTCCTCTTTTTCGATCGCCCTGTCGAATGCCTGAAGCACATCCTCCCCGAGATCGGTGTTAGCCTCCATGCAGAGGTTTCTGACTTTTTCCGTGATCAGTCTAACATTGACTTCGCGCATCGTTCATCCCCGTTCAGGGCTGAAGCCCTGAGTTACAGACTTTTGTAACTCAACCCCTCAGGGTTGATGAATTACAACTTCAATTCGGCAATGCTCTTTTTCACACTTTCGGCAGACTTCGCCACGAGTTTTCTCTCTTCTTCTGTTAATTCGAGTTCGATCACCGACTCGATACCCCTCGCTCCCAA